>JAIOQG010000034.1 GCA_021413465.1 Alphaproteobacteria bacterium
GAGACGTTCTCGCCCCTCAACATCCGCTTCACCGTGGCGATCTTCATCTCACGGTCAAACACACGAAGCTTCTTAGACACCAGCTCTCCTCCCGAGAACTGTCTCCTATTTATCGTGTCTCACTTTTGGGGTGCATTCCAACTCTTTGTCCAACCAATTTTCCGACGATCACTTATAATTACGGTGACAGCGCACTTAACTCCCCTCCGCGCTCGACCCGCACCTCGTTCCGCGCCCTGAGTTAGGTGCACTGTCACCGAAACTTCCCCGCAGCGATCGCGCTAATTGCAGTTCCGCGAGCGGTGATGGCCGATCCGCCGCTGACTAGGGGTGAAACGGCTTCGCCAAATCCGGCGGAAAGAAAGCCGGATGCAAAGTTGCCACCCTGTGCGACGCTCCTCCGCGAAAGTCAGAGAGGCGCTGATCTCACGTACCGCGTTACACGCTTACTTCTCCGGAGTATTTTTCTTTTCAGCTCCCTCTATGTTGTAAAGGGCGGCCTCGATTACAGAGTCAAGTTGGAGGCCTGTACTGAATCTCGGTTCGACCTCGTTCTCCGTGCGAGACTTCTCTTGAGCAAGCGCAAGCCTCAGTGCCCCGATTGCTCGTTGTGCGCGATGCCCAAGCATTCCTAGTGTATTGGCGGCCCAAAGTCGAACTGCACGGTCGCTATGACTCAGCAACGAGGCAATCGCATCCACAGTTTCGTCGGCGAGGCGCGCCCTATCGGTGTCGCGCAATTGCTGGAATGCATCAGCAATTCCCATCGCAGCAGCAGCTCGATCCAAAGCGCTTGACCCCACCAACACCTCAGCGACCCTACCCTTCAACTCTTGGTCGAAGTCCGCTCCGACCACTGACTGCGCGATTGCGAGCGAAAGAAACGCGACCACAACTCGCTGAGTGAGCAATTTCCGCATCTTGAGATTCCTCATCCGAACATTTTGGACTTCAACGAGGCCATCTAATGGGCCGACTATCATTAACGGGTGGAGTGCCGTTCCCAAAGGAAATTTGTGGTAGAATTACGGTGACAGTGCACTTAACTCTCCTACGTGTTCGACCCGTACTTCGCTCCGCGCCCTAAGTTAAGTGCACTGTCACCGAAACTAATCGAACTCAAAATAGTGCCACTCAGGTTCAGAATGCCGCTTGTTTGGTTATGCCCCCGACCACGCCTCAGACGTGGCCGGGCAATGCACCGAACTACTTCCCCACGCCCTACTCCGCCGCCATCGCCATCGGCGCGCGCTGCGGCCCGCGAATGACCTTGCCCGGGCGTGCCGCCTGCACTTCGCCGTCGCGGAACGTCACCTGCCCGCTCTTGATCGTAACGACATAGCCCACCGCCTTCTGCAGCAACCGCTTGCCGCCCGCCGGCAAGTCGAACGCGAGCCACGGTTTACCGAGCTTCAACGTCGCCATGTCGATCACGTTGACGTCGGCGAGATAGCCCTTCGCCAGCACCCCGCGATCTGCCATGCCATAGAGCAGCGCCGTGTCGCGGCATTGCCGCTTGATCGCAAGCTCGATCGGAATCGTGCCGCGCGCGCGGTCGCGCACCCAATGTTGCAGCAGGAACGTCGGCGACGCCGCATCGCAAATCGTGCCGCAATGCGCGCCGCCGTCCGACAGCGAAATCACCGCGTCGTCGCGGTCGAGCAAGCCCTTCACGAAATCCAAATTGCCGTCGGCATAGTTCAGCAACGGCATATAGATGAAACCGGTGCCATCGCCCTGCATCAACAGGTCATAGGCATACTCGTCGCCGCTCACGCCCTTGGCCGCCGCCAGGGACATAATGGTTTCGTTTTGCTTGGGCTCGTAATTGAACGCCTCGCCCATCTCGTATTGGACGAACCACCCTTTGCTGACGACCATCCGCAGTTCTTTGAGCTCGCCCTCAAGCACCGGCTCTTCCGCGGTGATGCGCGCGCGAAACGCCGGGTCGCGCAGCGTCTTCAGCTGCACCTCCCACGGCTTGCGCGCAATCTCGGCCCAAGACGGGCGCAGCAAGAAGGGGTGCACGGTCCCCCGCCACGCCATGATGACGCCGGTGCCGCGCAGCGCGATCTGCGCCCGGATATTGGCGCCCTTCGCATTCTCCGCCGCCATCGACGACATCTGTTCCTGCCACGGCAATTCCTTGGCGATCGATTGCAGCATCGCAAACGTCACGGGCATTTTTGTCTCGCGGCTAAGCTCGCCCATCCATTCGAATTCGTTCCACTCGCGCTTCAAATCCGACGCCATCTCGAACACGCCATACCCGACGCGGCCCATGGCGCGCCCGATACCGATCAGTTCTTCCTTCGTCGCCGTCGTGCCGGGCACAAGCTCGCCGTCGACCGAGCGATGCAAAATCGTCCGCGACGTCGAAAAGCCCAGCGCCCCGGCGCGCAAACCCTCTTCCACGATCTGCGACATGCGCGCGATATCGGTTTCCGTGGGCGCCTCGTTGCGCGCGCCGCGTTCGCCCATCACGTAAGCGCGCACCGCGCCGTGCGGCACATGCGTGCCCACATCGACCGTGCGCGGCATGGCTTCGAGCGCATCGAGATATTCGGGAAACGTCTCCCAATTCCATTTCATGCCCTCGGCGAGCGCGGTGCCTGGAATATCTTCCACGCCCTCCATCAAACCGATCAGCCATTGATGCCGGTCGGGCCGCGCCGGCGCAAACCCAACGCCGCAATTGCCCATGACGACCGTGGTCACGCCGTGCCAGCTCGACGGCGCCATCTCGTCGTCC
>JAIOQG010000035.1 GCA_021413465.1 Alphaproteobacteria bacterium
ACACGTCAAATCAGACCCGAGATCGCTCCCGAAACTAACCCAACCCATCCAACCGAACAGGTTCCTTCTCACGGATACGGCCATAGGAAACCGTACCCGCGCACAATCAAGAAAGAGAATATAAAACAGCCTCTGAGCTAGAGCCAGGCTCGCGCCCAACCCCTAAGTCAATGACCAGCTCGTCCGCCGCCCACATCCCCCTTCCCGGTATATTCAATTTTCAAGTGGCAGCGCCAAAGACCGGATCTCGAAACGAGAAGGTATCTGAGACGAACAACGCCGCCGGATGTCGTGTAACCAACACCCGGCGGCGTTGAAGAGCGGGCCTTATATGCAGGTGAATCTGGCAAGTCAAACGCAAATTTCGGCATTCATTCTGTTTTCCACATACGCTCGCCACCATGTCGCAGATACGGTGGCTTTGCGTATCGATGTGGCACGCTTCGAACAGCAGCAAACTCATATTCGAGGGCAGTAAATCGTGAGTGCAAGACCCCAAATCGTTTTAGCACTGGGCGGCGGTGTCGCACGTGGTTGGGCCCATATCGGCGTCCTCCGAACATTGACGGCAGAGGGGTTGGAACCGGACGTCATCTGCGGCACGTCGATCGGCGCCTTGATCGGTGGACTCCATCTAGCAGGCAAACTCGATGCGATCGAACGTTGGGCCAGAAGTCTGAACCAGCGCAAAGTTATCGGCTTGATGGATTTCACCTTCGGCGGCCCCGGTTTATTCGCCGGCGAAAAGCTGGCGAAGCTGCTGGAGGAGCAAGCTGGCGGCGTGTGCATTGAGACGCTGCCCAAGCCATTCGTAGCCGTTGCCACCGAACTCGAAACGGGCCGCGAGGTCTGGCTACGCGACGGCTCGCTGATCGACGCCTTGCGTGCCTCCTACGCGCTTCCCGGAGTATTCCCTCCCGTAAAGCACGAAGGCCGCTGGCTGGTAGATGGCGCCCTGACAAATCCGTGCCCAACCTCGGTCGCGCGCTCATTCGGCGGCAAAGTTGTTATCGGCGTAAGCTTGCACACCGATGTCATCGGCAGCCCGAGCGATGCGCCGACACTTGTGCCCGGCCCAATCGTCCCCGAGGAAGCAAACCCATCCCCCCCTTCAAACATCACTAGATGGTTGAGACCGGATCGCATGATCTTGGACCGCCTCTTCACAGATCGCCCGGAGGGCCCGGCCATCAGTTCAGTCATGATCGGCGCTCTAAACATACTGTTGGATCGCGTGACCCGCGCCCGTCTTGCAGGTGACCCTGCCGACGTTCTTATAGCGCCGCACACCTCGCACATTGGCTTGATCGACTTCCATCGTGCCGAAGAAAGCATCGAACTCGGTGCCAGAGCCGCGCGCGACGCATTGCCCCAAATCCGCTACGCGCTTGAAAAACTCGGCTGAAAGTTCGCCCGTTCAACCGGCTTGCGTAATATACTCACGCATCGCATGACGCTCGAGTTCGCTGTCCTCGATCCGCCGCTTGACCACGTCGCCGATTGACACGATGCCGACAAGTCGCTCGCCTTCGACGACCGGCACATGACGGAACCGGCCACGCGTCATCATCTCCATGAGGTCGGCCGACGTGTCGGTCAGTTTGCAGCTTACGACATCGCGCGTCATGACTTCGTCGATCGAACGGTGCAGGGCTCCCGTTCCGTGTTTTGCGAGCGCATGCAAGATATCGCGCTCCGAGACCACACCGATAACCTCACCGCCGGCCCCCAGCACCACAGCGGCACCGATATGCTTCGATGAAAGTTGATCGACGACCTGTTGAACGGTGGCGTTCGGGCGCACCGTTTCCACCCGCGCCCCCTTGTGTTTCAAAATTGCGGCAACGGACATGAAAGCTCTCTCCTTCATCTTCAAGGGCCGCCAGCACGTCGCGATGAACGCCGGAAGACGAGAGAACTGCGAACCAGCGGCTATGCTGTCGGACCATCAGCATGCGCTCATTTCCCCACTCCGGCAATGCCCTCGCTTCGCACCGCACAATGCGCGCACTGTGACTTAATTTATCAGTACACAGATCGAAATGCCTTGCCCGGTTTCCTTAATGTGCCCTTGCCGTCGCGCACGCCTGCCGTGCTATATCGAAACCTGCAAACCAGCTTGAAGCGAGACCCATGACGGCGGCATTCCAAACGTTAAACCGCGATATGGCGCTGCTCCAGTTGATCGACGCACGGCGCGACGACGCGATTGCGCTGACCCAAAACTTGATCAGAATTCCGACCATAAACCCGCCGGGCGACGCCTACCGCCCGTGTGCCGAACTTATAGGCACCCGCCTCGCAACCCGTGGATTTCAGGTAAGTTACGTGCGCGCAGAAGGTGCGCCCGGCGACAGCGACCAGCACCCGCGCATCAATGTGATCGCCAGGTACGAAGGCAAAACCCCTGGCCCCTGCGTGCACTTCAACAGCCATATCGACGTGGTGGAAGCGGGTCACGGCTGGACCGTGCCGCCCTTCGACGCGCTGGTACGCGACGGCAAAATCTACGGTCGCGGGGCGTGCGATATGAAGGGAGGTCTTGCCGCGTCGATCATCGCCGTCGAAGCCCTCATCGACTCCGGCGTTAATTTTCCCGGCGCAATCGAAATTTCCGGCACCGTCGACGAAGAATCGGGTGGCTTTGGCGGCGTCGCCTACTTGGCGGAACGCGGTTGGTTTTCCAAACCCCGAGTCGACCATGTGATTATCCCAGAGCCCCTAAACGTCGATCGCGTCTGCATCGGTCACCGCGGCGTCTGGTGGGCGGAGATAGAAACCAAGGGCCGCATCGCGCACGGCTCTATGCCATTCCTCGGCGACAGCGCCATCCGCCACATGGGTGCGGTGCTCGAACGGCTCGAACGCGATTTCTTTCCGGCGCTAAAGACCAAAACAACCGCCATGCCCGTTGTGCCTGCCGGCGCTCGCGAATCCACACTCAACATCAACTCTATCCACGGTGGCCAGGTCGAACAAAGCAGCGGCATGCCATCGCCCGTCGTGCCGGACTCTTGTCGCATCGTCATCGATCGCCGCTTCATGATCGAAGACGACATCACCGACGTAAAAGCAGACGTTCGCACCTTGCTTGAGCGTCTTGCCGCGGAGCGGCCGGGCTTTCACTTCGAGCTGCGCGATCTCTTTGAAGTGATCCCCAGCATGACCGACCGCGACGCCCCCGTGGCCCGCGCCACCGCCAAGGCGATTGCACAAGTGCTTCACCGCGAGCCGGCTTTCGTTTGCTCACCCGGCAGTTACGACCAAAAACACATCGACCGCATCGGCAAGCTCAAAGATTGCGTTGCCTACGGACCTGGAATTCTCGATCTCGCGCACCAGCCCGACGAATACGTGGCCATCGACGACCTCATGCATTC
>JAIOQG010000036.1 GCA_021413465.1 Alphaproteobacteria bacterium
CATGCAGCGATACCGATACGCTGCAGGCGGCGGATGTGCGGCGAAAGATCGAACGGCGCGCGATGGAAGCGCTGATCGTGTTGGCAGAGCGCGCGGGACAGGTCGTCAAAAAGGACGAATTGATTGCGGAAGTGTGGGGGCGCATTGCCGTGAGCGATCATTCGGTGGCGATGGTGGTCAGCCAATTGCGGCGCGTGTTGAACGACGACGCGAAATCTCCGCGCTATATCGAAACCATCACAAAGCGGGGCTATCGCATGATTGCGGTCTGCGAGAAGCTGTCCGCGGAGAACGGTGCTGCGGCGCGAAGCGCCCCTGCCGGAGCGCTTTTGGATGTCGCGGCGCCACGGCCCAATGCCTTGGTCTCGGGTATTCTGTCGTGGTGGGGATCAACGCGCGGAAGCGACGGCGCGCGGGCGAAACGGATGGGTTGAGGGCGCCATCGCGCCTTTGGGCTGGGATTGGCCGAAGATCGAGTCGCGGATCGGTTTGGCCTCGCCGAACAGGAAGCCTTGGCCAAAATCGACATTGTAGTCGAGCAAATCGACGACATCGCGTTCGTGCTCGATGCGCTCGCCGATGAGGTTCATGCCGAAGCGCGACAGCAGTTCTTTGAGGTCGGCCGGGTGAACGCGGGCGCCGGCCTTTTCGGGGTCGCCCAACAGCAATTTCGCCGGCACTTTGAAGTATCTGATTTGGCGGGCGCGTGCGGCGGCAAAGTCGACGTCGAGTGTCGTGACCTTGTCCATCGAAAAGCCGAAGCCGAGGTCGGCGAGATTGTTCAAGTTCGCTTGTTCGACGGGACCGCAATTGGCGAAGGTGTCTTGCGAAATCTCGAAGATCAGAAGCGATGCCAGCTCGCGATGCTGCTGCATGAATTCGATGAACTGCGAAAAGAAGCCCGCATCCTGCAGCGAGCCGTGCGAGAGATTGCAGAAGACGCCGATGTCTTTGCTGCGCTGGGTCCAGCTGCGCAGGACTTGGATGCAGCGGAAGAGAAGCACATTGTCGACGACCGACATCAAGCCCGCCGGTTCGGCGACGCGGATGTACTGCGAGGGCATGATGATCGTGCCGTCGTCGGCGCGGAGCCGCGAGAGCGCTTCATAGAAGCGAACCTTGCGCTGCGGCAGGCTGACGACAGGTTGCAGGTAGAGGTCGACACGGTTGTCTTCGAGAGAGCGGCGGATGACGTCGACCATGGCGTCGTCGGAATCAGGTTCGACGTGACGGCTTATTATTGCCGGTGCGTGAAGCGAGAACTCTTCTTCGGCGTCGGGCTCATGGTCCTTGGCTTTATCCGCGATGTTTTCTGCCAGGCGGCGGACGAGAGACTCCAGCACTTTGACTTCGGAGATGACGCTATCGTTGCGGCTCGACATCCGGTCGTCGACATGCAGCTTGAGTTCGACGAGGGCGCGGCGCGTGAGATCGGCGTTCGAGCGGATCTGATCCTGAGCCAAGTTGACGTGATGAAATGCCGACTGAACCCGCGCCCGCTCCGCGACCCGGTCAAGAACCAGGTCGCAATAGGAGGCCAGAATGGCGACGAAGCCGGTGACGAGTATGCCGCCGACGACATCGGTCGCCCCGACGCGATAAAGCACGGAGGCGATCACGATCCCAGCCAGGATTGCAATTCCGGGTACCACGATTTGGTCCAAGCGGGGCATGCGACTCCAACCCTGATTTTCAGCCGATTCTCTACTCCTGGCAGTTTCCGGCCGTATATCTTTACAAGGCGTTAACCACCGGCGCTCCGGGCGCTATAAGGGGTGGCACGGACACACATCAGGAGACGGCTATGACGAACGCTCACGCATTTTCGTTCACATCGATTGAGGGCAGACCCCTGCCTTTGTCCGGCTACAAAGGCAAAGTCGTGCTGGTCGTCAATACGGCGAGCGCTTGCGGATTTACGCCGCAATACAAAGGGCTTGAGGCGCTTTGGAAGGCTTACAAAGACAAGGGGCTTGTCGTGCTCGGCGTGCCGTCCAACGATTTCGGTGCGCAGGAACCCGGAAGCGAGAACGAGATCAAAGAGTTTTGCGAGATGCGATACGGGGTCGATTTTCCGTTGACGGCGAAGGTGCCGGTTACCGGGTCGGCGGCGCATCCGCTTTATCAGTGGATCGCCAAAGAACTCGGCGAAGGCGGCGCGCCGCGGTGGAACTTCCACAAGTTTCTGATCGGCAAAGACGGCAGCATTGCCGGGGCCTTTAACTCGAAAGTGGCACCCGAAAGCGCGGAGTTGAAGCAGGCGATCGACACGGCCTTGGCGGCCTAAGAAAAACGCCGCCGGATCGCTCCGGCGGCGTTTCTTTTGCTCTTACGACGTGAGCGGGATGATTTGAATTTCGACGCGGCGATTGCGGGCGCGGCCGCCGGCGTTGGCGTTGGACGCCACGGGACGGGTTTCGCCCATGCCGATGACATACATGCGCTGCGGCATCACGCCGTTTTGCGACAGGATGTAAGCAACGGCGTTGGCGCGGCGCTGGGACAGATCCTGATTGTACTGGTTGGCGCCGGTGGAGTCGGTGTGGCCCGACACTTCGATCGTCGTTCTGTTGAATTCCGCCAGCACTTCGCCGACGGCTGAGAGCGTTTGATAGAATTGCGGGTTCACTTGATCGCTATCGACGGGGAACGTGATGTCGCTGGCCATGACCAAGACGATGTTGTTGCCTTGGCGTTGGACGCTGACGCCGGCGGCGCGCAGACGATTGCGCAACTCGGCTTCTTGTTTGTCCATGTAGCCGCCGATCGCGCCGCCGGCGAGCGCGCCGATGCCCGCGCCGATCAACGCGTTGCGCGCGGCCTGCTTGCCGCTCGAGGTGTTGGTCAAAGCGCCGATGCCCGCCCCGAGAAGACCGCCGATGATGGCGCCTCTGGTCGCGTCGCTGGTTTGCTGTTCGCCAGTGTAGGCGTTTTGTGTCTGGCAGGCGCTCAACAGAAACGCAGCGCAGGTCACGACGGCTAGTGCTTTACGCATAAGAGAATTCCTTTCTTGAAGGCCCCACGTATTTTCGTACGGCTCAGGGTCGGTGGCGTCATAATGCTTAGGGCTTAGCCTCGCAAGCCACGGCGTCCATGTAGCGCATCTTGCGTCCGGAGGCAGGCGAAAAGTGCATTTTGCTTGACGTCCGTCGCAGCGCGCACTCTTTTCGGGCATTCGCAACATTCGGCTCAATTTGTCATTGCACGAGGGAACAAACGGTCATGCAACTCTTCGATCTCAGCGGAAAAATTGCCGTCATCACAGGTTCGACCAAGGGCATCGGCGAAGCGATCGCGCATCGCATGGCGGAGCACGGTGCAAAAGTGGTCGTGTCCAGCCGTAAAGCCGACGCCTGCGAGAATGTTGCAGGCGCAATCAACCAGAAGTGGGGCAAGGGCAAAGAAGTCGCACTCGCCGTTCCGTGCAACATCAATCAGCGGGAGCAGCTCGAAGCGCTGATTGCCAAGACGCGGGCGAAGTGGGGCCGCATCGATGTTTTGGTATGCAACGCCGCGATCAATCCGGTGTTCGGGTCGATGGCCAATGTTCAGGATGATGCCTTCGATAAGATCATGGGCGCGAATGTCAGATCCAACCACACGTTGTGCAACCTCGTGATACCCGAAATGGTTGAGCGTAAGGACGGCTCGATCATTATCGTCTCTTCGATTGGCGGTTTGCGGGGATCCTCCGTATTGGGGGCCTATTGCATCTCGAAGGCGGCCGACTTTGCGCTGGCGCGTAACATTGCGGTCGAGTATGGGGCGCATAATGTGAGGGCCAACTGCATCGCGCCGGGTCTCGTCAAAACCGACTTTGCCAAGGCGCTGTGGGACAATCCGGCGATCTTGGAGCGTTCGACGTCGACCGCGCCGCTTCGGCGTATCGGCGAGCCGGACGAAATTGCCGGCGCGGCCGTGTTCTTGGCGTCGAAAGCGGCGGCCTTCATGACCGGGCAGGCTATGGTTATCGACGGCGGGGTCACCATCTCCTAATCGTCGTCACAAAATTAAGGCTTTCCATTGGTGCGGCGATCATTGAAACATGCGCCGGATGTCTCGGGAACTTAAATGACAAAGAGGGATGGCATGGGGTCGACCGCTGAAGCACAGCGGGCTGAGTTCACGCTTGTGGGAAATAAGATGCTCGCGCCGCTCGACCGGGCGGCGATTGCGCGTATCGAAGCGCTGTGTGCGTGGAAAGTTGCCCATGCGGGAGAGCCGATTCTCAGCCGGGATTCGGACTCGCGCGACGTGTTCTTTGTCGTGAAGGGACGCTGCCGGATCGTGAACTTCTCGCCGTCGGGCCGCGAGGTTGCTTATGCGATCTCGGGTGCCGGCGAGTTTTTCGGCGAGATGGCCGCCATCGACGGGCTGCCGCGCTCGGCGACGGTGGTGGCGCTTGAAGATTGCATTTTGGGATCGATTTCGCTGCAGGCCTTTCGCGACGTCGTTGAACAGTTTCCGAAAGTCGGCTTCGTGATCATGGAAAAACTGGTGCGGATCGTGCGCACCAGTGACGACCGCATCATGGATCTCGCCACGTTGTCGGCTTATCAGCGCGTTTATTCCGAGCTTTTGAAACTGATCAAACCCGATCCCGTGCGCCACGGTTCGTGGTTGATCTATCCGTTGCCGACGCAAGCGCAGATCGCGGCGCAAGCTTCGACCACGCGCGAAACGGTGGCACGGGTGCTGTCGCACCTGGCCGGCGACGGCGTGGCGGAGCGCAAATCGAAGACGCTCTATATTCGCCAGATCGAACGGCTGCGGCAGCTTTGCGACAAGTCGCCGGTGCACACGCGGCCCGACGGCGAATAGGCGTTTTCGTGAGCGCGAAATCGCCAGCCGCGGAAAGCGACGCGTGCCGTCCCGATCTTGAGGTCGTCACGGTGCGGCCGACGCAATCGGTGATGACCCTGCAGCGCCTACCCTACTTTACCGGCGTGTCCGCGAAGACGAGCGGTGCGACGGCGCTGTCGATGAACATGGTGGTGATCCCGGCGGGCGGTGCGGCGGAACCGCATTATCATCGCGGCTATGAGACCGCGATTTACATTCTGAAGGGCCGCGTGGAAACGAAGTACGGCGCCGGGTTGAAGCGCTCGGTCATCAACGAGGAAGGCGACTTCCTGTTCATCCCGCCCGGCCTGCCGCATCAGCCGGTGAATTTGAGCGCGACCGACACGGCGCTGGCGATCGTGGCGCGCAACGATCCGGGCGAGGAAGAGACGGTTGTGAAATACGACCCGGCGCAAGACTGAGTGCCCGGGCGATTCAACTGACGGTTGCCGGAAAACGGCAGGGTCCAGCAAACCGTAACAGTGTAACAATGGCGCGTTTTAG
>JAIOQG010000012.1 GCA_021413465.1 Alphaproteobacteria bacterium
CCTGCGAATGCTGCGGCGACCCAGTGCATTTTTCCAGATACCAGCATGCCGTTCCCCCCGACAATTGGTTCCCGGCCACACTCTGCCAAAAATGGTAAATGAATACTTAAGCTACGCCGCGGCCATAAATCTTTCGACTTCGCTCACCAGATCGCGAAGGTGAAAGGGCTTCGACAGAACCTTCGCATCCTTTGGCGCATTGGACTTCGGATTCAGCGCGACCGCTGCGAAGCCCGTGATGAACATGATCTTCATGCGCGGAGCGACCTCGGCGGCCTTCCTGGCCAGCTCGATGCCATCCATGACCGGCATGACGATGTCCGTGAGAAGCAGGTCGAACGCATTGCCCTGTGTCAGGCAATCGAAGGCCTCGTCACCCTGTGAGAAGGACGCCACTTCATGACCGGCTTTTTCAAGCGCGGTCGAAAGAAACCGGCGCATTGACTCGTCATCTTCGGCGAGAAGAATTTTCGCCATTGTAATCCCTGCCCCCGTTAACCAATTGCCACCGCATCTTCTTCCAGGGGTTGTTCCCCCATTCGGCGAACCTGCGGTTCGGCATCGACCGATTTTGCAGTGTAAGGCCCAATGCGGCCATTAGCCAAGCGCTTGCGCTCATTTCCCTTACTTTTCAACCTCTCCTGTGTGCGCGGCGGTCTTGATCAGGCCGCACTTCAATGCTCCACTCACGGTGAACAACAAGGGTTAAAAGCGTTGAGAATCGGCGGCGAAAGGCGGGGCTCAGCCATAGATCCACCGTTCGAGGTCCTGGCTCCTACGGACCAAACCCTGCCGTTCATTTTCTCGTCGCCACACTCAGGGCGCGTTTACCCAAAATCCTTTCTGCAGGCCACAAAGCTCGACGGGACAGCGATTCGCAGGTCCGAGGACAGCTTCGTCGACGAGATCTTCGGGGCGGCGCCGTCGTTTGGCGCCCCGCTGCTGAAGGCCCATTTTCCAAGAGCCTTCATCGATCCCAATCGTGAGGCCTACGAACTGGACCAGGCGATGTTTGATTCGCACCTGCCCCAGTACGTGAACACGCGCAGCCCGAGGGTGCTTGCCGGTCTCGGGACAATCGCACGCGTGGTTCGCGACGGTGCCGAAATCTATACGCGCAAGCTCAGCTTCCAGGAGGCCTTGTCGCGTATCGATACATACTACAAGCCGTACCACGCCACGCTGCGCAAACTGCTTGAAGAGACGCACCGGAAATTCAACTACGCCGTCCTGATCGACTGCCACTCGATGCCGTCCGTCGGTGGTCCGCTGGACCAGGACATCGGCTCCGCTCGTCCGGACATCGTGCTGGGTGATCGCTTCGGATCGTCATGTGCGCGGCGGCTGACCGACACGGTCGAGCGCGTGCTGCTCATGCAGGGCTTCGTCGTGGTGCGCAACAATCCTTACGCCGGCGGCTACACCACCGAGCACTATGGGCGCCCGCACGTTGGCCTGCATACGCTGCAGATCGAGATCAATCGCGCGCTCTATATGGACGAAGATCGCGTCGAACGCAGCGCCGGCATCAAACGCGTAACGCATGCCATCACGACACTCATTCGTGCCATGGGCGAAGTCGATTGGCGCTTTCTCAAATCGCCGATCTCGACCAGCCAAGCTGCGCAATGAACTTGGTTTTGCGCGACGCGACTGCCACCGATATGGCAGCGCTTCTTGCCATTTACTCTCATCACGTTGTGCACGGCTTCGGCACGTTCGATGAAGTGCCGCCGCCACTCAACGAGATGCGCGACAAGTGGCGCGGCGTCGTTGCGAGCGGCTTGCCGTGGCTCGTCGCCGAAGCGGAGGGCGCGGTCGTTGGCTATGCCTATGCTTCGATATTTCGACCGCGCACCGGCTATCGCTATTCGGTCGAAGATTCGGTCTATGTGCGCGACGACCAGCGCGGTCGCGGCGTCGGCGCGCAATTGTTGAAGTGCCTGATACCGCGTTGCGAGGCGGTTGGTGTGCGTCAGGTCATCGCTGTGATCGGCGATTCCAAGAATACAGGCTCGATCGCGCTGCATCGCAACGCCGGATTCGATCACGCGGGCACGATTAAGGGTGTCGGTTTCAAGCTCGGCCGCTGGGTCGATATCGTGATGATGCAGCGGGCGCTTAACGGCGGCGACGAATCCTTGCCGCCCGTCAACGGTGCGTGGACGCTGGCCTGAGGTGCTTGCCAAAAAAAAGGGCCGCGAGGCGGATGCCAAGCGGCCCAAGTTAAGGGAGGAAACGCCCAAGAAGGGCTGCGGAGCAAGGCCGGAGCCTTACTGCGCTGCACAAATATGCCCCAGCTAACGAGATAAATCAAGTGTTAAACGTTCACTAGCCGACCCGGCTGACCGACGCAGCGCCTTGATTTTGTTCACTATTCGACTCTCTCTTGACGTAAGGGGCAAGGGCTGCCGCCACAAATTGCGACCTTTCCTGAATGCTGCGTCGCAATATAATTCGGCGGGTTTCGTAAGGCGCGTCGGTCCTGTGTTACGCCGCCGAGGCGTAAGGTGCCAAGCAAAGGCTTGTATTCATTCGCGCGAATACTTGGTTAACTCCTCAATTCGAAACCAACATTGCGACATGCACAAATAAATCACCCGCGCGACATCAAACGGTCATTGGAGATTGGCACCAGCATAGAGGATCGAGGGGAACCGATTCGCAGAGCAATTCTTCGAACGCGGTCAGTGCAACACGGGTGGCAACAATGTCCGGAGTTGAAGCCTTTCTCAGGCAAGCGGAATTACCTGGCAATCGTTGGGGCGAGCGTCGCGTCGATCGGGCCTTTGCCTTAGGCGCGGCGCGAGCGTACGTGCCTTCTGGGGGAGGGTCCGCCGACGGTGCGCAGATACCGCCGCGGCGGCATCGGACGATTTGGATTTCAGATACGCATTTAGGGACGCGCGGCTGCAAAGCCGAGCTTTTGCTTAACTTCCTTGAGCACAACACGTGCGACATGCTGTATCTCGTCGGCGATATTGTCGACGGTTGGCGGCTCAGCCGCTCGTGGTTTTGGCATGCAAGCCACAACGCGGTGATCGACGAGATTTTGCGCAAGGCACACTCGGGCACGCGCGTGATCTATATTCCGGGAAACCACGACGAAGTCTTTCGCGACTATGCCGGGCTTTGCCTTGCCGGGGTCGAACTTGCGGGGGATGCCATCCATGAAACGGTCGACGGACGGCGCCTGCTTGTGCTGCACGGGGATCATTTCGACGGCATCGTGACCTATGCGCGTTGGCTCGCGCATGCCGGCGACCGGGCCTATGCGATCGCACTCAGACTCAACGATGTAGTGGCCGCCCTGCGCCGGCGATTCGGCCTACCCTATTGGTCGCTGTCACGCTGGCTCAAGGATCACGTAAAGAACGCTGTCGAATACATCGGCAGGTTCGAGACTGCGGTTGCGCTTGAGGCCGAACGACGCGAGGTCCACGGGGTCGTGTGCGGCCATATCCACAAGGCCGAGATACGGCAAATCGGGAACGTTCTTTACTGTAACGACGGCGATTGGGTGGAAAGCTGCACCGCGCTGGTTGAAGACTATGCCGGAAAGCTGCAAATTGTGACGTGGACTCAAGCTCTTCCGACACTTCAACCCCAGGCCGCCGTGGCCCAGGCGGCCGAATAGCATGGCGCCGCACGCCATATCGCTGTCGGCCGCACGACGCTCCAATTTTGTGCGCAGCGAGGTCTTCGACTTGCCTGCCATCGAACGCGACCCGCATCCGATGCGCATTCTAGTTGCGACCGACGCGTGGGCGCCGCAGGTGAATGGCGTCGTGCGGACCCTTGAAACCCTGGGCCTGCAGCTGACCCGCTTGGGTCACGATGTGCGGTTCGTGACGCCAGAGGGCTTTCGCACGATTCCGATGCCCACCTATCCCGAAATAAAACTGGCGCTGTTCGCGCGCCGCGCGGTTGGGCGAATCATCGATGACTTCAAGCCCGACGCAATTCACATTGCGACCGAAGGCCCGGTTGGGCTCGCGACACGGCGCAATTGCATGCGGCGCGGCCTCCCCTTCTCGACATCGTTCCACACGCGCTTTCCCGAATACATCCACGCGCGGTTTGGCGTGCCGACAGCCTTGCCCTATGCGGGTTTGAGATGGTTTCACGGACCTGCGACCGCCGTGATGGTGGCAACGCGAACGCTTGAGAGAGATCTCACCGCACGCGGGTTCAAGAATTTGCGCATGTGGTCGCGCGGCGTCGATGTGGAACTGTTCAAGCCCGGGCCCAAGGACTGGCTCGACATGCCGCGCCCGGTTTTTCTGTATGTCGGGCGGGTTGCCATCGAAAAGAGCGTGGAAGAATTCCTGAAGCTGGATCTGCCGGGATCGAAGCTAGTGGTCGGCGACGGGCCGCAGCTGGCCGAATTGAGCGCACGCTATCCAGCGGTTAGGTTCACTGGACCCAAATTCGGACAGGACCTCGCGCGTTATTATTCGGCCAGCGATGTGTTCGTCTTCCCCTCACGCACGGACACTTTCGGTCTTGTCGTGCTTGAAGCCCTTGCGAGCGGACTGCCGGTCGCGGCGCATCCCGTGCAGGGACCGATCGATATTTTCGGCGACAATTTGGCGGCGGGCGCGATGAGCGAAGATTTGGGCGAGGCCGCGCGACGCGCGATGCAACTCAGCCCGCAAGCCTGCAGACTTTTTGCCATGAATTTTTCTTGGGAAGCTTGCACGCAACAGTTTTTGACGAATCTGGCGCGGCCACCGGACGAGCGGAAGGCCATCGGCCGCTAGGCCGTCAAAGGTTCCAATATTTTTTGCGGCAAGCGCCAGCACACGGGATAGCGCGCGAAGGGCGCGAACGATCGAAAGCGATCGCGAACTCCGAGCGCACTTTCGACGAGTTTATTGACGTTCAAGAGAAAGTTGTGCCGGTCGAACGCAAGCAACTGAGCGACAAATTCGCGAACCGCAAGGCGGTTTAGTTCTTGCCGCTTCAGGGCGCGAACGGCCGCCGCCACTTCGTCGGGACAGTCTCCTACGATTTGCACATGCGGGCCCAACAGGTAACGGTCGCGGCCGCCTGTGCTGCGCGTCGAGACGACGGGGAGCCCGCACAAGCGGTATTCCATCGACACGCGCATCGAGCCTTCGATGGAGGACAAGCACAAGCCCACCGCCGAACGATTCATCAACTCCACAAGTTGTCGATCCGACAAATAGGCGTAAGTATCGCGTTTCGCTGCAAAATTTGCGAACCGGGCATTGGGCAGCAAACTCCTGACGCGATCGGAATCGTTTGCTCGCGGGCAACCGTGAACGAGGACGAGGCTCGAAAGAGACGTTGCGAGCTCGTGGCGCTTCATTGCATCCAGGCGCGCGACATAAATGGCATCAAAGCGCGCCATTTCGGGCCCTTGTCGCGGCAACACCGTGAACAAAGTCTCGTCCGTGAACATAAGTTCGTTCGCCAGCATGTTCGAAACGCCGGCCTGGGAAAGCAGCTTTGACTCAAAGGGCGTGTTTGCCAGGAGAACTAGTTTGCTGCGCGGCAGCAGGCGCTCGGCAGCCGATAAATCAGAGGCAATCTCACCCACTTCGTATTTCGATTCACACGTCCATGTGAGGCCAACCAGATGGAGGGCCGGCCTGTCCGCAAAGAGATCGATGCGCGATGGCGCCAGTCCCATTGGGAGATGCGGCTCACGCTTGGACAGCGTGACCAACGGATCAACGCTTGCGATGCAGCCGGCAGCCAATTTTTGGGTTTCGTCACTCATTGCCAATTCGCATCAACGGCGCAAAAACTTGATCGCTTGGCCGCCAGGTGACGGGATAACGGAGGAAGGGTTCAAATGAACGAAAGCGATCGCGCACACCCAGTTCCCGTTCGACAATCTTGTTCGCATTCAGGAGAAAATTGTGTCGATCGAAAGCGACGAGTTGCCCCACAAACTCGCGCACGGCGAGAGGGTGAAACTGCAGAGATTTAAGCTCCGCCACTGCGTCCGCAACCGCTTGCGGGTTGTCGTCCACGATTCGAACGTGCGGCCCCAACAGATAACGGTCGCGACCGCCGACGCTTTGCGTGGAAACGACCGGAAGACCGCAAAGGCGGTATTCCAGCGACGCCCGCATTGCGCCCTCTTCGGCCGACAGACACAGGCCTACGCTGCATCGGCCCAACATTTCGCGAATGTGGGTTTCGTCGAAAAATCGATAAACACCGCCATTCAGCTCGTGATTTGCGAAGACGGCACGGGGCAGCAATTGCTTTGTGCGCTCGATTTCGGCCGCCTCCGTTCGACCGTAAAGGAGTACGACACGCGGCACGGCGGCGGCCAGTTCGTGACGCTTTTCGATGCAGAGACGCGCAGTGTAGGCAGCATCAAAGCGCTGTGGATTGCGACGATCATGGGCCGTAGGCGTGAACAGGCGCTCGTCGACGAAAATCAATTCGTTCGCCAATAGATTGGCCACGCCCGCATTGGAGAATGCGACCGATTCCGACGGCGTGCTCGCCATCATCACGAAGTGCGCTTTGGGCAAGCGCTCGCGCATCGCGGCAAGTTCTTTTGCAATCGTGCTCGCGGTTTGGTTGATTTCGGCCGACCAGGTGAGACCGATGAAGTGAAGCGAGGGTTTGGATTCGAAATACTCCGGCTTGAGTGAAGCCAAGCCGGCAGGAAGATCCGTTTCGCGCTTGGAAACCGTAACGAGCGGGTCCGCACTTGCGACGCAGCCCGCCGCGATTTGACTTGCTTGCTGAAGGCGTGCGGCCGTCACGCGCGAGACCTTTGGAGTGGGATTGCCGCTTCGTCCGGTGGGCGCCACCGCGTCAAGCCCATCTCAAACGGCGCAAAGGATTTGAAAAGCGCCTCGACGCCAAACGTTTCCTTGACGAGTTTGTTGGCGGCAATGAGGAAATTGTGCCGGTCGAAAGACAGCAGATGCATGATGTAATTTCTTACTGCCTGTTTGGGAATATTGCCGCGAGCGAAGCGGGCGACGGCGGCGGCGATTTCATCCGGATCGTCCGCGACAATGCGGCAGAACGGCGGCATGAAGTAGCGATCGCGGCCGCCGATGCTGCGCGTCGAAACTACAGGAAGGCCGCATAGCAAGTATTCGAGCGACGATTGCATCGTGCCCTCGGCGGCGGACAGACACAGACCCACGCGCGCGCTATTGATATGACCGGCGCAATCTCGAATGCCGAGTTGGCGATAGGTGTGTCCATCTGCTTCATGATTGATGAACGTCGCCTGCGGCAGTAGCGATCGCACTTCGTCGTAGATCTGTGGGATGTCGGGCGGACCGATATCGTAAAGCAGGCCGAGACTTGCAATTTTACGCGCCAACTCGTGGCGTTTGAAGGGTGTCAATCTCGCATTGTAGATGGCGTCGAAACGTTGTTCGACCTCCATCGGCCGAAAGATTTTTTCGTCCAAGAAAATCGATTGACTGGACATCATCGAGGAGACACCGCGGACCGAAAGCAAATAGGCTTCAAATTCGCTGTTGGTCAGCATGACAAAGCGACTTTCAGGCAAGCGCTTTGAGAGTTTTGCGATGTCGTCCGCAATGGTATCGCAAATCGCTTCATCTTCTATCGTGAACGATGTCCCGACGAGATGGAGAGCGGGGCGTTCGGAAAAATGGTCCGGTCGCGCACTGGCAATACCCAGCGGCACCCCGGTACTGCGCTTCGAGAAGGTTACGATGGGATCGGCGGAGACGACCATCCCGCTGACGTATCGCTCGAGTTCCATGGTTCCGCCGAATCACTGTGTTTTCATGATTTACAGTTGTGCGCGACCCGTGCGGGCCGGGAAAGTGTGAGCGCTTGTGAAATGGTGGATGAAATGCGCTTCGCACTGATGGGCGGCAGGTCTTGGCGGCGATTTTCTGAGATTATGTGCAACTGCGAATCGGCGATAATTTTACATGCACGCACAAGAAAACCTGGCGGCCCCTCGGCTCTCGATCGGTGTCGCGACGTACAAGCGGCCGGAAGGATTGCGGCGGCTGCTCGATGCGCTGCGACCGCAGATCGAAGGGCATCCCACGCGGAAAGTCGTGGTCGTCAATGACGGCAGCCACGACAGCGCATATGCGGCAGTTGCGGCGGCCTTCGCGGATGTCGTCACCTATCACCCACTCGCGCACCACGATTCCATTGCGTCAACGCGCAACGCAATAGCGGCGCGCATGTGCGGTGACTACATCGTTTTTATAGACGACGATTGCGTGCCTCCGACGTGGTGGCTCGATTGGCTTGAGGCGCGTCTCGATGCAAACCCCGAACTCGAGCTTGTGATCGGCACGACGCGGCCGCGCCTGCCGGAGCGCCCTCGTTTCATGGAGAAGGTCAACGCGCACTTCGATATCATACCGCTACCGCACGGGTCGCCTTCGGTCCCGCTTTTTGTGACGGCCAATGTGGCGATACGGCGTAGCTTGTTCGAACAGGTTGGCGGATTCGGGTTAACCGATTCGAAGTGGGCCGCCGGTGAAGACACCGAACTTGCCAGCCGCCTTGCCGCCGCCGGCGCGCGTACGGTGGTCGATAAGAATTGGTTCGTCGAGCACGACGTTTCGGACGGGCTGCGGCGTCAGATGCGACGCTTTTGGCGCTATGGCTATGCCAATGTGCAGATGAGCGCGATGACAACCGCACCCGATCAAAATGCAGGTCTTACTCGCGCCGACCGCCGGTATCTGCTTTCGTATGCCATCGAGCAATTCCGAGAAAATTTGGTTTTGTCGGAAGGCTTTTCGAACTTGCCGCCTGTGCGATGGTGCTCAGCCGCGCTCGCAAGTGCCGTGCGCGTTTCCTTTTATGCCGGCTGCGCCGCTGCGGCGGCGGACCGCAGGCGCGCATTGCGGATTTGACCGCTGAGGGCAAGTTGACGCGACACTGCGGCGTTCGCTTCTTCGAGTCCGCTCTTTTGCTGCCTCTCGCGCAAGACCATGGCCCAATGACGCGCCTGGCGCAGGAATGCCGTTTCGACCAGGAAATCGTTTAGACGCGAACGGAGCGCCTTGGCATTGTTCACCGGTGTGAGACGCCGCGCGGTCCCCAACGCGGCGCACATCGACAGGTTCAGTTCCGTTTCATTGTGCAGCGGCATGATGAGGTGCGGACGGCCTGCGGCCAGCGCGGCTTGACAGGTGAAGGCACCCCCTTGCGACAGGACGTGCGAGACTGTCGGCAACACTTCTTCGAGCGGCGGCGGCGTGTCGTAAACTTTGTGACCGCGATGTTTGAGGAAATGCGGCAGCGGTCCCACATCGCCGCGAAGGTAGGCGACGATCTCGACGTCCATCTCGACGAGTGCTTGAACCAACGTTTCGATGTAGGGCACCTCGCTACCCGCATAAACGAAAAGACGCGGCTTCACCGGCGCTTCGACAAAGGGGGGCAGCGGTTCGGGCGGTGTCAGGATCGTTTCGTCGCGATAGGCGCGATAGGGATCGAGTTCCGGCAGACCGAACACGAGCCTTTCGTTCGTGCGCAGCAGATCGACCATTCGTGCCGGCGCGCGCATGCCGCGCTCCTCCAAAGCCGCTTTGAGCGAGAGCAGAAGACGCGCTTCGGGCAGCGAGGGCGCTTGATCGGCGCGCAGAGGCGGCAAGCGATCGAGCGAAAGAGGCGGCATTGTGAACGGCGTTCCGACCGAAATGACCGGTGTGTTCGTACCGTGAAGCGCCGCAAGCAGGGCCGGACTGTGGTCGGCGACGACGAGGTCGGGCTTGATCAATTCCAAGAGTCCGTCCCAGGCGGCGATCATCGTCGATAGTTTCGAGGGATCGGCAAATCCGATGCCGGAGAGAATGTCGGCGTAACTCGCGACTGATGGGCGATGGCCGAAATGCTGGTGTCCGGGCCATAGCGGCGCTTGGAGTGTCGTGAATTCGCCAGGGCGCGCGGCCAAGCGAACGTTCGCCAAATCATTGACGGCGAACGTTGCTTTTGCCCCTTTGGCCGCGAGGTCGCGCGCAAGTGCCATCAGCGGCTTTAAGTGGCCGAGATTGGCGCCGAGCTCCCAAGCAAACAGAATCGAAGATGCGCCGGTTGATCGCATAGTGTCGATGCGATCAACCGACGTCACGGTTAGTGCGGTGACGGAGCGGGAGCCGGAACCTCGTACGTCGGGCCGTAGCCTGCGCTGCGGCGATTGCCGGTCACGAATTCAGGATCAGCCTTCCGTTCGCGATCAATCAGGGTCATGCCGGTCGTGCCAAAGTGGATTTTCAAGCCGGCTCTGACGTGGTCGTAGTCGTCACCCCATTCGCCGTCGGCGAACACAGAAAGGCCTGGAGATGAATCAACGGCCGGCTGCCATTCAAAGCCGACATGCGCGGTGGTATCTCTGCCGTCGTCAGGTTCGAATTCGACGCCGGCGCGTGCCGCGAGGTTCGGCGTGACGTAGAAGCTGACGTCGACGTTTCCAAACCCACCCTCGCCAAAATCACCTGACTGGTGGCCGACGCGGCCGCCAACCGTGAAATTGCCAAGATAGAAGTCGGCTTCGGCGCCGACGCGCACCAGATCGGACTGACTGTTGTTGTCGTAGGAGACGAAGGCACCCGCCATCGCCCAGCTGGGATCACGCCAGAACAAGTGGCCGCCCGCGCCATAATACTCGTCAAAGCCGACGCCGCCTTCGACCTGCGCGCCAAAGCTCTGGCCGAGCGGGAATGTTACTTTGCCGAGGATTTCGCCTTCGCCTTTGCCGTCGTCAACGTTGTTGAGATCGTATTGGCCACCGCGGACGATGATAGAACCGTTGACTGCGGATACGGCGGGATCAGCTGCGGCGGGGACTGTGACCGCCGTCCCCAGCAACGCGGCGGCGCCCATCGCCAATGCGCCGCGGACAAGGCCTTTGCGTTCAAGGAAGGGAGCGAAAATCGTTTGGGTGACCGACTTCGCGTCGACGCTGACGAGTTTGAGACCGCGCGGAGGTTCGGTTCCTATGCGCACCGCGAGTGCAAATCTTGCGTCTACACCTTTTTGCCAGTCCTGCATGATCGTGGTGGCGCGGCGAACGAGTTCGGCGCGTTCCGACATCACCGCTTCGACGTTCGACGCTTTTGCCACGTCCTTGACGATGACGTAGAGCGTGCGGCGCGAGGTATCGAGATAGATGTTACGGACCGAATCCCCGAGACTTGCGCGCAAACGGCGCGCACAGTCGGCTACCGCTTCACTGCGACCCACAAAGCCCGTCGGATCGTAGACGACGCGCCCATCACCAAAGCGGCGTGAAAGCGCCTCAAGCGAGCGGATGCGCCGCAGGGAGCGCGGATTGTGCGCGACTACCCGACAACGGACATCCGACCCATCGCGGCGAAGGGCTTCTTGCGCGCGCGCGGCCAGTCTAGCGGCGTTGCGGCGCTCCATGGTGTGCAAGGTCAAGGCGCGAGCGCCCTCGACCTCGCTTTCGCGCACCAAAAAAAGCGGCTCACCCAAATGGGCGAATACTTCCGCGATACGATTGTACTCGGTCATGCTTGCGTTCCCCTCAAGCGAATCACTCATGAATTCGGTTGAAAAGGATCGTTGACACCAGCGTCAGGTGTCAAACGGCCGAGTGTTGCCGATGCGACTCTTGCATGGTTGCGAATCAATTTGCGGCGAGAGCGGAATGTCGGATGTTTTTTGCTCCGTCTGTGGCAATGCTCCATTGGCGCCGGCGTGGCGCAACCTTGTATGATTTTTCGTTCGTCACCCGGAAAAACCAAAATGACATCGCAGAACAATGCGCCGCAAAATACCTATTGGCGGCTCTACGTTCCGAAATTGATCACGGTTCTCCGGGAAGGTTACGATCTTCGTCGATTTTTGTCGGACGCGACCGCGGGCCTGACCGTCGCCATCGTTGCGCTGCCTCTTTCGATGGCGCTTGCAATTGCCAGCGGCACGACACCGGACCGCGGGCTATATACAGCGATCGTTGCGGGCTTTCTTATTTCGGCGCTGGGAGGAAGCCGATTTCAGATCGGCGGGCCGACAGGCGCGTTCGTCGTTGTCGT
Organism: Alphaproteobacteria bacterium; assembly: GCA_021413465.1. Lineage (GTDB taxonomy): Bacteria > Pseudomonadota > Alphaproteobacteria > Micropepsales > Micropepsaceae > SZUA-430. Next base: position 12,012 of record JAIOQG010000012.1, read on the forward strand.
GTTCAATGTCATCGCCACACACGGCTATGACGGGCTTGTGATTGCCACGCTGATGGCGGGCATCTTGCTGATCATCGCCGGATTCGCAAAGCTCGGCACACTGATCAAATACGTACCACACCCGGTGGTGACCGGATTCACCACGGGGATCGCGGCGATTATTTTTTCAAGCCAGGTCGCCGAAGTGCTTGGCCTGCATCTTGATAAAAACCCGGCGGCATTCATCGAGAAATGGATTGCCTATAGCGGCGCCCTTCACACTTTTGACCCTGCGACGTTCTCGGTCGCCATGGCGTCGTTGGCTGTTATCATCGGTTGCAGAATTTGGCGTCCGCAATGGCCGATGTTTTTGATTGCCGTTTGTGCGAGCGCGGCCGCGGTGGTGGCATTGGGCCTGCCGGTGGCAACAATCGGTTCGCGTTTTGGCGAACTGCCGCACATGTTGCCGGTACCATCGTTTCCAGCGCTTTCCCTTGCGCGCGTGCGCGAGCTGCTGCCGTCGGCGTTCACGATCGCGTTCTTGGCCGGCGTCGAATCGCTGCTGTCGGCTGTGGTCGCCGATAGTATGACGGGGCGGCGCCACCGTTCGAATAGCGAGCTTGTCGCGCAGGGCGTTGCGAACATCGCATCTTCAATGCTGGGCGGCATACCCGCCACCGGCGCCATTGCGCGAACGGCGACAAACATCCGTGCCGGCGCCTACTCGCCAATTTCGGGCATGATGCATGCCGTATTCTTGGCGCTTTTCATGCTCTTACTTGCGCCGCTTGCCAGTTACGTGCCGTTGGCGAGTCTGGGAGCTGTGTTGGTTGTGGTGGCTTGGAACATGGCGGAGATCAAAACTTTCCGGCATTTGATGAAAGCGCCGCCCGGCGACCGCGCGGTCTTGCTCACAACGTTCGTGCTGACACTCATCGCCGATTTGACGACGGCAATCGGGGTCGGCGTCGTTCTCGCAGCGTTGCTGTTCATGCAGCGCATGGCGAACGCGGTCGAGATCAGTTCGAGCACCAAGTTGATCGACGAGGATGTCGACGACTATACGAACGTGGAACAGGCCTATGAAGGCCGCAGCAACATTCCCGTCGACGTGGAAGTCTTGCGCATCAACGGCCCCTTTTTCTTCGGTGCCGCAGCGCGGCTGGGCGAAGTGTTGGACAACCTGCGCACGCCGCCGAAAACTTTCGTCCTGCGGATGGGCAATGTGCCGATGATCGATGCATCGGGCGCGGCCGCGCTTGAGAAATTCATCGACGACGCGGCGCGGCGCGGAACACGAACGATACTTGCAAACGTTCAAGCCGACGTTTTGAAGGTGATAACCGAATTGGGCATAACCAAAAAGCCGACATTGTCGATCGTCAAAAACCTCGAGAAAGCGCTGATCGCCGCGCGTGGCAGAAGCGCGGAGTCGTGATAGTGTGAAGCTTCCCGCTATTGGCACTTGGAAACACACATGAAAACTTCAATTTATGCCCTTGCATTGTGCGCCAGCATTGCCGCCGTCGTTCCATTCGGCGTGATGCGCGCGATGACGGCCAGCGGCGCTTCCGCGACTGCCGCCGCCGCCGTTCCGCGCACCGAAGGCGAGGACCTTTATCGCCGCGGTCAATATCCCGAAGCCCTTGCGTGGTGGGCGGAGCAAGCGGCAAAAGGCGATGCGGGTGCGGCGCGCCATTTGGGCGTCGAATACATGGACGGCAAAGGCAATGTGGTGCAACGCGACTATGAAAAAGCGCGCCAATATCACCTGCAGGCGGCGCGAGCGGGCATTGCACAGTCAATGATGGATTTGGGCGCCATTTACGAGCACGGCTTGGGTGTCACGCCGGATCTGCTTGAGGGCGCACGCTGGTACGAGTGGTCGGCGAAGTACGGCTATGGGCCGGCGCAGTACAACATTGCCACGATGCTCGAAACCGGCGACGCGGGCCGCAAGGACGAGATCGAGGCCTATATGTACTATCAACTGGCGGCGCAGCAGGGCATGGGCGGGCTGTCGTTCGATCTCAAAACCAATCGCGTTTTGGCGGACAGCGAAAGCCCCATTCAGCAGTTGCGGCGCCGATTGACGCCGGCTCAGTTTGCCGACGCGACGGCGCGCGCGAAGGCCTTCAAGCCCCTCGTCGGGCCGATGCCAATTTGATTGCGGCAACTGTGGAAGCGACACAGAGCGACGTTCTGGCGTTTTGGTTCGAGGAGCTCAAGCCAGAACAGTGGTTCAAGCCCGATGTTGCACTCGATACGATCGTGGCACGGCGTTTTGGCGCCGTTCATGCCACGCTTGAACGCGCTGTGCCCGAGAGTTGGCGCATCAACGGACATGCCGTACTTGCCGCCGTGATCGTGCTGGATCAATTCCCGCGCAACATGTTTCGAGGGACGGCCCGAGCGTTTGCAACCGACGGTGCTGCGCTGGCTCTTTCAACGGAGGCGATCAGGCTGCAATTCGACCATGCGCTCTCGGCGATCGAACGGCAATTTCTCTACATGCCATTTCAACACGCCGAAGATCTCGATGTGCAGCGCAGGTCGGTCGACCTGTTTGCGGCGCTGGGAAACGCGAATGTCGCGGATTATGCGGAGCGGCACCAAGCGGTCATCGCGCGGTTCGGTCGGTTTCCGCATCGCAATGCCATCTTGGGCCGAACATCGACCGCGGAAGAAGTCGAGTTTTTGAAACAACCGGGCTCTTCGTTCTAAGCAGGGCGATTTCTCTAAGCCGCTATGTCCGCACGGCTCGGCGGAAACTCGAGAATGGCTTTGAGCCCCGTGCCTTCGGGTTTGTTTTCCAGCCACACGCGCCCAGCGTGCAGCGAGATCAAGCCTCGGACCAAAGAGAGACCAAGGCCGGTTCCCCCGGTGTTGCGGTCATAACGATTGTCGACTTGCGAAAACGGCTTAAACAATTGTTTGAGTTTGGCGTCGGGAATGCCGGGACCGCTGTCCTCAACGGACAGACGCACGGCGCCTGAAATTTCACAGACACCGCGCACGAGTATTGTGCCGCCTTCCGGCGAAAATTTGACTGCGTTCGACAGCAGATTGAGCAATATCTGTTTGAGCGCACGTTCGTCCGCGAACAGAGGCAAACGTTCATCGACAGCGACAGAGATGGTTTGGCCTTTTGCCTCGCTGCGGGACTGGATCAGCCGGACGGCGGTTTCCACTTCGGCCTTCGCGTCTACGAGTTGGCGATCAATTTCCATGCGGCCGGCCTCGATTTTGGCAATGTCGAGCATGTCATTGATCAAGTTGAGAAGATGAGCGCCCGACTCTCGAATGTCCGTTGCATATGAGCGATACTGTTCTGAGACTTGCGGGCCGACAGTTTGACCCTCGATGATTTCCGCAAAGCCAAGAATCGAGTTCAACGGCGTGCGCAGCTCGTGGCTCATGTTGGCAACGAATGCCGATTTCGAGGCACTCGCCGCCTCGGCTTCAGCGCTTTTTTCTTCAGCGTGATGGCGTGCGGCGTCGAGATCGCGCGCCATGTCTTCCAAGGCGAAGCGGGTGCGAATAAGTTCGTTGATGCGATCGCGCGACGAAGAGCCCATGAACCAGGCATAGGCCGTAAAGACCGGCGTGAAAATCAAGAAAACTTCTGCAGCTTCGCCGCTTCCAAGTGCGGCGCGAAGCCAAAACATCGCCGCTAGCGGAACTATGCCGGCAGCGAACAGACCGCGCAAAACCGACCGCGTTAGCGCAAGGGCCCAGATCATGGCGATCACGAGCAAGGCTAGGAAGGTGTTGTTGACCGCATTGCCTTCAACCCAACATGCAAGAACGCCAGCACCCCACGTCACGCTGATCCAAACTTGGAGCATCGTGAGAACAGCAAGCACTTTTGAGGGCGATCGGGATTCTTGGCGTGCCCACAAATAGATCACCCTCGCGAGGGCGGAGTTGAGCGCGTGCATACCGACAACGCCCAACAGCACTGTCAATTCGACGACGCCGAAGGCGGGGAAGTCGCCGCCGAGAGGAATGATCGTGAGTGCGGCCCAAATCGGGTTCAGAACGATCGTGAGCGGGAGCGTGGATACCACGATATCGACGCGGGCCCGCAACGCACGATCATGCTCGAAAAGATCTACGCGCGATGCGCTGCTTGCCGTCACGTCTTTTTGAACCCGCTGCGCCGCTGTTCGATTGAACTTGGGATCGACTATGACCCGACGCACGTAAACATTCCGGCAATCCCGGCTGCATTTACGCGTCGTTAACGCCGCCGGGCTGCTGCCCTTGCCATTTGGCTTTCGCGTCCGTCGCCGCGGTGCCAAGACTGCGTCGCGCGCGCCGTTTCAAGACGGAGCAACCGCCGCGCCGACCGAAACCCGCCAGTAGGGCAAACGCGACCATTCGCCCTGCAGACCCTGGCGTTTGCGCCCGGAGCTTGCCTTGCTGCAATGCAGCGAAAGGGCTATACCCGCGCCGCCCGCGCCACTGCGGACTCAAGCGAAAAACCACAAAAATGAATCTGCGCAATATAGCCATTATTGCCCATGTCGATCATGGGAAAACGACGCTCGTCGATCAGCTGCTGCGGCAAAGCGGAACGTTCCGCGAGAACCAGCAGGTGATGGAACGCGCCATGGACTCCAACGAGCTGGAGCGCGAGCGCGGAATCACAATTCTAGCGAAGTGCACAAGCGTCGAGTGGCACGGGACGCGCATCAACATCATCGATACGCCCGGCCACGCCGATTTCGGCGGCGAAGTGGAGCGAATCCTTTCGATGGTCGATGGCGTGGTGTTGCTGGTGGACGCCGCCGAAGGCGCGATGCCGCAGACGAAATTCGTCACCTCGAAAGCCCTGAAATTGGGCCTGAAGCCCATCGTCGTCGTCAACAAAATAGATCGCCAGGATGCGCGCGCGCACGAGATTCACTCCGACGTGTTCGATCTTTTTGCGGCGCTCGACGCCAATGACGAGCAGCTCGATTTTCCAACTCTGTATGCCAGCGGACGTTCCGGTTGGGCGGTGCGCGATTTGGAGAAGGACGAGCGCAAAGACCTGACGCCGCTGTTCGAAACGATCGTCAGCCATGTCAAGGCGCCAACGATCGCGGCCAAGGCCAGCCACGATTATCCGTTTTCGATGCTCGTTCGGGTGATTCAATCGGACCCGTATTTGGGCCGAATCCTCACGGGGCGCATCGAATCCGGCGTGGTCGAGGCCAATCGCCCGATTAAGGCTTTGTCGCGCGACGGCGAGATGATCGAGCGCGGCCGCATCACGAAAGTGCTGGCATTTCGCGGCTTAAATCGCGTCCCGGTGGATTCTGCCGGGGCCGGCGATATCGTTGCCATTGCCGGTTTGACGATTGCCGGCGTTGCCGACACGCTGTGCGATGCTGAAGTTTTGGTGCCCATTCCAGCCAACCCGATCGACCCGCCGACGATTGCGATGACTTTGGGGATCAACGATTCGCCCTATGCCGGACGCGAGGGGAACAAAGTTCAGAGCCGCGTCATCCGCGAGCGCTTGTTCCGCGAGGCGGAGGGCAACGTCGCCATTAAGGTGAGCGAAACAGAGAACGCCGACGCGTTCGAAGTGGCCGGCCGCGGCGAGTTGCAGCTTGGCGTTTTGATCGAGACGATGCGTCGCGAAGGCTTCGAACTTTCGATCTCACGTCCACGCGTGTTGTTTCGCGACGGGCCGAACGGCGAGCGTCTGGAGCCGATCGAAGAGGTCACCATCGACGTCGACGATGCCTATGCCGGCGTCGTGATCGAGGCGATGAGCCAACGCAAGGCCGAGATGACGGATATGCGCCCTTCGGGCGGCGCCAAGACGCGATTGACGTTCTTCGCGCCTTCGCGCGGGCTGATTGGCTATCACGGCCAATTTCTGACCGACACCCGCGGCACCGGGATTATGAACCGCGTGTTCCACGAATTCGGCCCCCATCGCGGCCCGATCGAGGGGCGCCGTCAGGGCGTCCTGATCTCGGATCGCGACGGCGAAGCGGCGACCTATGCGCTCTGGTTCTTGGAAGAGCGCGGGTTCATGTTCATTGAATCCGGCACGAAAGTTTACCAAGGCATGATCATCGGCGAGCACAGCCGGGACAACGACTTGGACGTCAACGCGCTGAAAGCCAAGCAGCTGACCAATTTCCGGGCGGCGGGCAAGGATGAAGCCGTACGCCTCACACCGCCCAAAATACTGACCCTGGAGCAAGCCATCGCCTATATCGGGGAAGATGAACTGGTCGAGGTCACACCGGCGTCTATCCGGCTGCGTAAGCGCTGGCTGGATCCGAACGATCGCAAGCGTTATGCGCGGGCCAATCCATCCTAGGGATTGCGGCTTTTTTTGCCACAGTGTGGACTTTTTAGCACTGGTCAAACCGCTCGTTTTGGTTGAGTGTTACGTCAGACTTCATTGATAAGCGTTTGCTTTCGCTGGGTTTTCAATGGTTGCTTGGTGGGGGGCATCGAGCGGCTGGCTTTTGGTTGAGCACCCGGAAATTGCACGTGGAGTCGCCTGATTCGTTTGGTTCGCGGGTCGGGTTTTGCGCAGCATTTTGGGGGAAGCTCGTGAAGAACCCTATTGATTTGCATATCGGCCAGCGCGTGCGTCATAGGCGTTGGCTTCTGGGAATGACTCAGCAGCAGTTGGCTCAATCGGTGGGAATCCGATTCCAGCAGATCCAAAAATACGAAAGCGGCGCAAACCGTATCTCGGCCTCGCGGCTATGGGATTTGGCGCGGGCTTTGGAGATGCCGGTGTCGTTCTTTTTCGACGGCCTCGAAAGCGCTAAGGATCAATCGGCAACCGCCGATGACGGCTTGCTCCAGAACAAAGAAACGATGGATCTCATTCGGGCTTACTACGGCCTGAACGAAGGACCGCGCCGGCGTCTTCTGGAATTGGCCAAAGCGCTGAGCAGTCCCGAACAACGGATGTAGCTTTCGCAATTGACACTGAACGGCGGGGTCAAGACTCTTGAGGGCATGACCGCGACGTTAGGTGTTGCCGAAATCTCAGATCTCACAGGGTTTGCGGAGGAACTTGCCGATCTTTCCGGCAAGACGATCCTGCCGCATTTCCGCGAGACGATTCTTGTCCACAACAAGCTGGGCGATCACGGGTTCGACCCCGTGACCGAGGCCGACCGCGAGGCGGAGCGCGTGATCCGCTCGCGCATCAAGTTGCGCTATCCGGCGCACGGGGTGATGGGCGAGGAACACGGCCATGAACGCGGGATATCTCCGTTTACATGGATCGTCGATCCGATCGACGGCACGCGCGCCTTCATGTGCGGCATGGCGCAGTGGGGCACGCTGATCGCGTTGAACGACGGCCAGCGTCCGATCTTGGGCGTGCTCGATCAGCCGTTCATGCGCGAGCGTTGGGTCGCGTCCAATGGGCACACACGATTTCATCGCGCGCATGGCGAGACGCAGACGTTGAAGACACGACGTTGCGAGAACCTAAAGGATGCCGTGCTCTCGACGACGTCTCCGGTCGGATATTTCGATGCGGCCGAGCAGCGCGTGTTCTGGGACCTTTCGGCCCGGGCACGGCTGACGCGATTTGGCGGTGATTGTTATGCTTACGGGCTGTTGGCAATGGGTTTCATCGACTTGATCGTCGAAGCCGCACTCCAGCCTTGGGATATACAAGCGCTAATCCCGATTGTCGAAAACGCCGGCGGGATCGTGACGACGTGGGCGGGCGGGCCGGCGCAGGATGGTGGACGCGTCGTTGCCTGCGGCGACCCTAAGCTTCACGCCGCGGTGCTGGAGGTGCTTGCCGGCGAGCGATAGGCGATGCCGGCCCCCACGAACGGATCGAAACAGGCCCAGAATGCGCGTCTGATTTCGTCGCGCTCCATCATGATTTCGTGTTCGGACTGCAGCATGACGTACATGCCGCGCTTGATACGCTTGATGAGCAGAAGATCGGCGCCCGGATGAACCAGTTGATCGAGTGCGGCGCCGACCAACAGCACCGGGGTTTCGATGCCGTGGGCGAATTCTTCGCTGGCGACGAGTTCCATCGAACGGAAAGCGGCTTCGAGCCAGCCGAACGTGGGAGCGCCCAGCGCCAGTTTCGGCTCGGCGGCGAGACAGGCCATGCAGCGTTCGAAGCGATTTTTGTCGCTGGTCACGCCATTGGTTTCAAAGACCTGTTCGAAGGGGCTTTGTTTGGCACCGCCGATGACGAACGACGCATGCGAACCTGTGCCCGTGAAAAGGGCGGCCATGGCTTTGG
>JAIOQG010000013.1 GCA_021413465.1 Alphaproteobacteria bacterium
CATCAGCATGGACCGCGCCAACCCGAACGTAGCCCCAGGCGACGTCAAACTGCGCCAAGGCGACACGACCTACCTCACCACCGCCGACAAGGACGGCATGATGGTGTCCCTGATTCAGTCGAACTATCGCGGCATGGGCTCAGGCCTCGTGCCCGACGGTTTGGGCTTCATGTTCCAAGACCGCGGCGAACTCTACGCGCTCGATCCCGCGCACGCCAACGTCTACGCACCCGGCAAACGCCCTTATCAAACGATCATCCCGTCCTTCGTCATGAAAGACGGCAAACCGTTCATGAGTTTCGGCGTCATGGGCGGCGACATGCAGCCCCAGGGCCACGTCCAAATCGTCGTCAACATGATCGACTTCGGCCTGAACGTGCAGGAAGCCGGCGACGCCGCCCGCTTCCATCACGGCGGTTCGGAAGATTGGATGCGCAAAGACTCAGACGGCGTCGGCGACCTCGAACTGGAAACCGGCATCTCAGCCGCCGTGCGCGCCGACCTCACCCGCCGCGGCCACAAAATCACCATCGGGGACGGCGGCTACGGCGGCTACCAAGCCATCATGCGCGACCCGCAAACCGGCGCCTACTGGGGCGCCAGCGAAATGCGCAAAGACGGCGCGGCGATGGGGTATTGAGGCCAGTGTCGCCGTTTACAGCATTGAAGCCTGTAACGTTATAGGTTACAATCCTTGATCAAATCGTTTCGCCACAAACCTTTACGCAAGCTGTATGAGGCCGGGGAAACGAAGGGCATCAACGCGCAACACCTCAAGCGAATAGAGATCATTCTGACGCGATTGGAAGCATCAGCCGCCGCGCCGGACATGGACCTTCCCGGACTGCGCTTGCATCCGCTGAAAGGCGACATGAAGGGCTTTCATGCGGTCGACGTGTCGGGGAACTGGCGGATCGTTTTTCGCTTTGAGGGTGGAGATGCATACGATGTCGATTTGGTCGACTATCACTAGGAGCGCATCATGGCTATGAAAAGTCCTTCCCATCCCGGAGAAGTCGTTCGAACACTCTGCCTCGAACCCTTAGGCCTTAGCGTCACAAAGGCAGCGGAAGTCTTGGGCGTCAGCCGCAAGGCATTGTCCGAATTGTTGAACGGCAAGTCGGGCATATCCGCCGAAATGGCTGTCCGCCTTGCGAAAGCGTTTGGCGGCTCCACCGAAAGCTGGATGCGCCAACAAATGATCTACGACCTCGCCGAAGTCGAAAAACGGTCGCGTGACATCAAAGTAAAACGGTACGAAGCGGCTTAACCGGCCTAACGCAACCGTATCGCGCGTTTGCGTTTGCATTTCACATGACACTGGTAATGTCACTACGATGACCGCACCCTCCAAAGTCACGGCCCAAGGCCAAATTTCCGTGCCTGCCGAGATTCGCAAAAAACTCGGTATCGGCCCCGGCTCGATCCTGGAATGGGAAACACAGGACGGCCAGGCCGTGGTGCGCAAAGCCGGCCGCTCGTCCTTTGCCGATGTCCATCGGGCGCTCTTTCCCGAAAAACCCGCCAAGCGAAATCTGGCGAACGTAAAAGACGCCATCGGCAAATACATTCGCTCGCGCCACGCACGCGGTTGATACGCTTCTGCACGCTCCAAGCGCCGCACAAAATAACTCGTCACGGCGGCAAGCAGGATTGAACCACCAAGGCCACCAAGTTCACCAAGAGTCGTGGACGAGCCCGAGCGTCTTGGTGTGTTTGGTGGCCTTGGTGGTTCAATTTTTGAGAACGCCACGCGTCCGCTGAGTGGCCGGGTCAAGCGCGGGCCTGACCAAACGCGCGCATACGAAACTCGAGTATGTTATGCCACCTGTGAACCACAACCGTCTGCGAAACGAGCTGAGCGATGACCTCCTTCGACGACTTCGCCTCCCGCCCCTGCCCCGCTTGGTTCGCCGACGCCGGCTTCGGCATTTTCATCCATTGGGGCATGTATGCCATAAAGCAAACTACGGCGACCGCCCCTACGCCGACTTCCGTCCCACCTTCGATGAGGCCGCGCGCAACCTTAATGCCGACGCCTGGGCCGACCTCTTCAAGCTGGCCGGCGCACGCTACGTCGTCTTCGTGACCAAACACCACGACGGCTATTGCCTGTGGCCGACGCAAGTCGAAAACCCCTGGCGCCCGGGCTGGCACACGAAGCGCGACTTCGTCGGCGAACTCGCAACCGCGGTGCGCGCCCGCGGCATGCGCTTTGGCCTCTATTACTCCGGCGGCCTCGATTGGACCGCGCGCCCCGAACCCATAGCCAATCTCGGCGACATGTTCGCCTGCGTGCCGACCGAACGTCAGTACGCGGACTATGCCGCGGCGCAGTTGCGCGAACTCATCGCCCGCTACAAGCCCAGCGTCCTGTGGAACGACATCGCCTGGCCCTCGAAGGCCGACGTGCCGCAACTCTTCGCCGACTACTACGCGGCCGTCCCCGACGGTGTGCTCAACGACCGTTGGTTCGCCGAAGACGCCTTCTTCACCAGCCTGCGCGATCCGGCCGCGCGAAAATCGTTCAACGACATGATGAAAGCGCGCATCGCCGCATCCGACGGCCCGCAAGAAGGCCCCGTGCCGCCGCATTGCGATTTCCGCACAGTCGAATACGGGCTTGGCGCAATCCCAAAAGACAAAAAATGGGAGTCTTGCCGCGGCCTAGGCCTCGCCTTCGGCTACAACCGCGAAGAACGTCCCTCGGACTACATGACCGGTCCCGAACTCATCGCCATGCATCGCGACGTCACCGGCAAAGGCGGCAACCTGCTCATCAACGTCGGCCCGATGGCAGATGCCACCATCCCAAACGAGCAACGCGCGCCGCTTATCGCGCTCGGCAAGACGCTGCGCTAAACCGCGTACTCAACGATCGCGATCGCCGTACCGTTCTCGCGGTCATAGACATAGACCGTCCCGCTTTCCGCGCCGCCGCGCAGGATCATCGTCGGCATGCCCATCCGGCGCAGCCGCTCATAGGCCGGTTGCGGCACCAAAATCTTGAAGGCGCCATATTCTGTCGCCGGCGGCTCGGCCGCCCCGTCGCGCCACTCCGGCAATTGCATGCTGCCGGGCGGCGCAATGTCGATCAGATTTTCGGCGACGCCTTGCGCCGTGCCGCCGGCTTGCGGAAACAACTCGCCGCTCATCAGGTGCTGGCCGCTTGTCATGTTGGAAAAGACCAGACGCCCGGCCGGATCGTAAAGCCGCGTCGCCATCGCCGGATTCTTACAGTCGGGACCCAGCGCCTCCACGATCAGCCGATCCTTCGCCTGTGCCGCCGTGAACGAAACCGCGCGCTCGATTCCGGCCGCGCATTTAGGTCCCGCCGAGACGGACGCAGGCGCCTTCGGCCCCTGATCGCACCCCGCCAAAAGCAGGCCCGTGAAAACGGCCAAAGCCCCGATCCGCCGCATC
>JAIOQG010000014.1 GCA_021413465.1 Alphaproteobacteria bacterium
CGCCTGCACAAAATCGGGATAGGTTTCGCCCCACACGAACGCATGCATGCAGCCCATCGACGTGCCCAAGATAAGGCGCAGACGATCGACGCCGAGCCCTTGCGTCAGCAACACATGCTGCGCCTTGACCATGTCGTCATAGTCGTATTGGGGGAACCGCGCGCGCATCCCGTCGCTCGGCTTCGACGACTTCCCGTGCCCGATGCCGTCGGGCAAGATAATGAAATACTTCGCCGGATCGAGCAGCCCGCCTTTGGCGAACAACACGTCGGCAAATTGCGGCCGGTAGAACTGATGCCCGTCGCCGCCCGTGCCGTGCAAGATCATCACCGCGTTCGTCACGTGCCCTTGCGCGTCGCGCTGCGGCGACCCCAGCGTCGTGTAGTGCAGGCGCAACTCGGCCATCCGCTCGCCCGAGGCGAACACGAAATCCTTCGCGATAAAGTCGCCCTCAGTCGCGCCGGCCGGACCGTCGGCGGCCCGCGCCGTTCCGGCCAACATCAGAGCCAAGCAACACAACAACAAACGCACCATGACAACCCCGCTTCACATTTGATCGCAAACCAAGTGGACTGTATGAGAAACACGCCCCATCCCCAAACAGCCTTGCGGAGCGCCGCCATGCCTTGGCCCGAACCCGTCACGTTGCGCGGCCGTCACGCGACGCTTGAGCCCCTCAGCCCCACGCATCGCGACGGCATGAGCGCCGCCGTCTCGGACGGCGAACTTTGGCGGCTGTGGTATACCTTTGTGCCAAAGTCCGAAGCCATGGAAGCCGAAATCGACCGCCGCCTCGCCTTGCAGGCAAAGGGTTCGATGCTTCCCTTCGCCGTCTTGGACGCGACCGGCACCTGCGCCGGCATGACGACCTATATGAACATCGACGCCGTCAACCAGCGCGTCGAAATCGGCTCCACCTGGTATGCCAAGCGCGTACAGCGCACGCCGCTCAATACCGAATGCAAGCTGATGCTGATGACGCACGCCTTCGAAACGCTGGGCTGCATCGCGGTCGAATACCGCACCTCATTCTTCAACCGTCAAAGCCGCCGCGCCATCGAACGCCTGGGCGCAAAACTTGACGACATCCTGCGCAACCACATCCGCCACGCCGACGGCACGCTGCGCGACACCTGCGTCTATTCGATCATCCAAAGCGAATGGCCGGCCGTGAAGACGCACTTGGCGCATCAACTGGAGCGAAGCCCGGATGAGCCTCGCTCCGGTCGCGCTTAGTTCCCGGCAGCGGGCGTGACGGCGTTCGACCGCAGGGCTTTGTCTTGCGAGTCCTGCAAGGCCGCTTGCGACTCCCGCCGCAGATCGTCCCACTCTTTACGCGTCTTGCAGATTTTTTTGCGCCCCAGCATCGTTCCCGTGGCCGCCTCTTCCTTCTTGCACACGACCTCTTGCGGCGATCCCGGCGCGGGCTCGGCCGCCACATTGGCCGGGGCGGTTTGCCCCGCCGCAGGTGAAGCCGCCGTTCCCGGCGTCTCTTCGGCCGCAGCACCCGTCACGCCGCCCGCCAGCGCCAGCAGCGCACAAATCGTCAACCCTCGAATGCCCGCGACCTTACGCATGTTAAGATTTCCCTTAGTGCTCGCCAAAAAAGCAGCCTGGCATGCCGGGCATTGGCATTGCAATATCGCCCATAACGTGTCCGTAAACCTCGCGCGGCACGCAAGCTTTGACACCAAATTGCAGGACCCCCATGGCGCCAACCACTTCAAGCGAACTCCAACGCCTGCGCGATTCGATCGACAACATCGACGCCGCGCTCATTCACCTTTTGGCCGAGCGCTTCAAGTTCACCCAAAAGGTGGGCGCGCTTAAAGCCACCGCCAACATGCCGCCCGCAGACCCCAAGCGCGAGGCCCAGCAAATCGCCCGCCTGCGCGCGCTCGCCGAAACCGCCAAGCTCGACCCGGAATTCGCCGAAAAGTTCCTCAACTTCATCGTCACCGAAGTCATCCGTCACCATCACGCCCACCGCGACGGCAAAAACACATGACCGCCCCCGTCGTCCTCACCATCTCCTGCCCCGACCGCACCGGCCTCGTCGCCGGCGTCACGTCGTACTTGGCGGCGCAGAACCTGTTCATCGACGAAACGCACCAGTTCGGCGACGCCGGCACCGGCAAGTTTTTCATGCGCACCGTCTTCCGTTCCACCGCCGGCGCCTGGAACGCGAAAGACTTCGCTAAGGGCTTCGCGCCCATCGCCGAACGCTTCGAATGCGCCTGGGACGCCAGACCCGTCAGCGAACGCCCGCGCGCCGTCATCATGGTCTCGAAATTCGATCACTGCCTCGTCGATCTCATCTACCGCGTCCGCACCGGGGGCCTCGCGATGGACATCGCGGCCGTCGTCTCGAACCACGCAGACCTCAAAGCGCTCGTCGAACGCGAGGGCATCCCCTTCATCCACCAGCCGGTGACGCAACCCACAAAGGCGCAAGCCGAAGCGGTTCTGTTCGCCACCCTGGAACGCGAACGCGCCGAACTCGTCGTGCTCGCGCGCTATATGCAGATCCTCACCCCCGAATCCTGCGCCAGGCTCAGCGGCCGCTGCATCAACATCCACCACTCCTTCCTGCCCGGCTTCAAAGGCGCAAACCCCTACAGCCAAGCCCACGACCGCGGCGTGAAATTGATCGGCGCCACGGCGCATTATGTCACCGAAACATTGGACGAAGGCCCGATCATCGAACAAATGGTCGAGCGCGTCGACCACGCCGCCACCGTCGCCGACATGGTGCACCTGGGCCAAGACCTTGAATCCATCACCCTCGCCCGCGCCCTCAAAATGCACATCGAACGCCGCGTCTTCGTCAACGGCCGGCGCACCGTGGTGCTGCGATAATTTGAATGATCGCACGCACACCAAGCACCATTCTAGATTTGTGAAACCACCAAACGACCCGCCGATTTCCTTGAGCGAAGCGGGACAAGTGGGACAGGGGTCGGGTGTCCCGCATCGTGTCCCACATCGCATCCGGCAAGTCGCACAGATGGGTTGGTTCCGGGCGTGAATGGAAGCAGGAATGGGCCGCTTTTTCGCAGATTGCCGTCATTCGAAGCTTCACATCCTGCACAAGGGTCCAGTGTGCAACATCTCTGTGCAAGATGGCGGACACGGTTATCCCTCACCGTCACCGCAAGCCGTCGCCGGAGGCTTATCCTCCGTGTCGAAAAAAAACGCTGCGCCCGTAGCGCTGGATTGCCGCCGCGGGCGCCAAGCGAGCATCGCTGCAGACCTGCATCCGACTGCCAGTTGGAACAATAGAATTTGATCCATTGCGGTTGGCTCATGCTTATCCTCCGCGAAGATGAGAAGTGATGTATACGGACGGTTTACGTTGGCCGCGGCAGCGCACGACGCGCGGACGGCCATTGCAGCGTCTGATGGACCGAGCCCTGGATGGATCGATCGGCCCCAAAAGTGCCGCGCCGCGCCATCCATCTCATCCGGTTGAAGACCCGTGCGCGAACCGCAGAGCAGGCCGTCTGCGACCGCCCCACGCATGCTCTAGTCGCCAAACGCGCAATACCGCAGACTGGAGCAAGACAGCGCCGAATGTAGCCGAACGAGCCGAAAAATGCAAGAACGAATTAGCAACCTGCCGCCAGCAAAAAAGATGTGCGAGTTTTGTCACAGACGGGTTTGAAATACGGTGGCAGGTAATTGGAATGCACCCCAAAAGTGAGACACGATAAATAGGAGACAGTTCTCGGGAGGAGAGCTGGTGTCTAAGAAGCTTCGTGTGTTTGACCGTGAGATGAAGATCGCCACGGTGAAGCGGATGTTGAGGGGCGAGA
>JAIOQG010000015.1 GCA_021413465.1 Alphaproteobacteria bacterium
CAAATAGCGCTTCGCTGACGTGCGCATCGGCTCGACACTTAGAGGGTCGTGGATAAGACAAGGTGAATTGAAAGTGCTGAGATCACTCGTTCAGGGGAAAGTGTTTATTCGCGCCGCAGCCGGAGAATTGATCTAAGTCAAGCTCATCGCTGGCGGACGCGATATGCTGCCGCCGATGAACAATGCGATCGCCGACCGATGCCGAGAATTTGCCGGGCTGCGCGCCGTTCTTCCTTCTTGCGCTCGCGGTAATCGCGCAGTCGTTCTTGCCCGCGATCGAAACTTGTCTCGAATGTCCCACATCGCGCCGATCCGCGCGTGCAATTGCGCCGGGCCGGCGGCCCCATAAAGCGACCCTTCCCTGGGAGCGCCCGCTTCCAGCCGGCTCTTCCGCCCGCGTCGGCACCCGACAAACTTCGGAATTTCACCTGCGGCGCACCAAGCCGCACACGATGTTGCACAACCGACCCTTGTGCAGCTTGAGAGGGGGCAGGAGGCACAAAGACAGACGCAAAAGATGCCCAAGTGCCACCCGAACGCGACCGGGTTCAATGATACATTCAGCCCCCGCACACGGAGTCGACACCATGAAAAAGCTTATCCTCGTTTCTTGGGCGGCAATGCTCCTCGCGGCGCCGGCCTTCGCGTTCGCCGTCTACGGCTTGATCGGAGAGAAGTACCGTCAACTCGGCGGCGAAACCGGCGTGATGGGTCCCCCGCTCACGGATGAGCTCGACGCCGCCCGCGGCGGACGCTTCAACCAATTTCAGTGGGGCTACATTTTTTGGCGCGGCGATCTCGGCGCCCACAACGTGCTGTACCCGTTGGACCGCAAGTGGATCGGCATGGGCCGCGAAGTCGGCTTCGGCTATCCCGTGACCGACACGTTCAAATCGGTGCGCGATGGCATGTGCAACGATTTCGAAAATGGCGGTACCATCTGTTGGAATAAGAAAACCGGCACCGCCCAAGCGGCTTACGGCCTCATCCGGCAGAAATGGGTTCAACTCGGTCGCGAACGCGGCTCATGCGGCTATCCGATCACCGACGAATTCCAATGGAACGCCCTGCGCCGCTCGAACTTCGAATTCGGCTACATCACCTGGTCGTCGAACACCGGAGTCCAAGTCCATGGCTGCGCCGGCTTCCAAGGCGATGTGCAACTGAACCCGGTACCGAATTAAACAAATGAGATTGTAGCGCGGCGTGCCACGCCGATTGCACCTGTCCCCTTGTTCTGCATCAATGGGCAGGCCGACAGTCGAACGCTTTGACCGTCGCTGATGACCAAGCTCTCTTACGGCTTCGGTTCGGTCGCCTTCGGCGTGAAGGATGGCGGCTTCGGCTATTTTCTTCTCATTTTCTACAGCCAAGTGCTCGGTGTCGACGCGCGCTTGGTCGGCCTGGCGATCACCGTTGCCTTGATCGTGGACGCCATAAGCGATCCGATCGTCGGCTACTGGTCGGACAACTTCCGCTCCCGATGGGGCCGGCGCCATCCCTTTATGTACGCCTCCGCCATTCCGGTGGGCGCGACTTACTTCCTGATCTGGAATCCGCCGGCGGATTGGTCGGACCAGGCGCTGTTCTGGTATCTGCTCGTCTTCGCGGTCTTGATCCGGACGTTCATAACCTTCTACGAAACGCCCAGTTCCGCGCTCACGCCGGAATTGACCGACGATTACGATCAGCGTTCCTCGTTGATGTCTTATCGGGTCTATTTCGGCTGGACGGGCGGCAACGCCATGACGGTCTTGATGTTCATGATCCTGTTTCCGGCCTTTGCCACGGCGACGATCGCGAACGGACAATTCAACCGCGATGCCTATGCGCTCTACGGCATGATTGCCTCCGCGCTGATCTTTATCTCAATCATCGTCTCCTCGCTCGGAACGCATTCGCGCATCGCCCATCTCAAAGCGCCGCCGCCGAAACGCAATCTCACACTCGCGACCGTCTTCAAGGAAATATTGGAAACGCTGGCGCAGCGATCGTTCGTGGCGCTGTTCGTTGCGGGCATGTTCGGCGCCATCGCAGCCGGGCTTGCGGCGGCGCTCACTTTTTATATGCTGACGTTCTTTTGGGGCTTCACCTCGTTGCAGATCGGCGTCTTGACGCTGGGTGTTTTCGTTTCCGCCGTAATCGGCGCGCTATTGGCGCCCATCGTGACACGCACGATCGGCAAAAAGCGTGGCGCGATGATTGTGGGCCTCGTTGCATTTCTCGGCTCGCCGCTACCCATCGTCTTA
Source organism: Alphaproteobacteria bacterium (assembly GCA_021413465.1). Taxonomy (GTDB): domain Bacteria; phylum Pseudomonadota; class Alphaproteobacteria; order Micropepsales; family Micropepsaceae; genus SZUA-430. The sequence goes on from JAIOQG010000015.1 coordinate 2,250, forward strand.
AAGCTCGCGGGCGTTTTACCCGACGGTTCGACGCCGTTTGTGTTTTGGTTTGTCCTAATCGCAGGCACGATCGACGTCGGCCTCATCATTTGCTTTCAAATTCTCGCGGCCTCGATGATGGCCGACCTCGTCGAGCAGGCCGAATTGAAAACCGGGCGCCGCTCCGAAGGCATCTTCGTCGCGGCCTCGACCTTCATCCGCAAGATGGTTGCGGGCCTCGGCGTCATGGCCGCAACACTCGTCTTGACGCTCGCCGAATTTCCCGCCGGCGCAGAACCGTCCCAAGTGTCGCCGGATGCCATCTGGCGGCTCGGCTTCTACTATGTGCCGGTGATATTGGCGCTGTGGCTGGCGATGATGGCCGCAATGTCGACCTATCAACTCGACCGCGCCGACCATGAGGAAAACCTACGCCGCCTTGCCGAAAGAAAGGCCGCGTCCTAAGTGCCGCGTCCTACTCCGCCGCCGCTTCGGCGCCGTTTACCGCACCCTTGCGCCGCGCTCGCAGCGCCTTGGTCGCCACCGGCCGCGGCAATTGCGCCAGCCAATCGTCGACCATCTCTTTCTGCCGCGCGGGAGAAATCGTAATCCCCGTCAACAGAACGCGCACGCCGATGCCGTCGATCATCGCCACCACGGCCTGCGCCGCGCGCGCCGGCTCGATCGTGCCGGACAGCTCGCCTGCCGCCTGCGCGTCTTGGATAAGATGCGCAATCCGGCCCATCCATTCCTCGTAACGGGTTTTGGTCAAAAGCTTGATTTTCGCGCTGTGCGACGACCGGTCCCAAAACCCCAGCCACACATTCCACATGCCGCGCATCTCCGGCGTCATGGGCAGCGACTCGAACAACACATGCCGCAACGCGTCCATGCCGTGCAGCTTGACCGCGTGCCTTTCCATCCGCTCGCGCACCACAAGCGCGCTGTACTCCGACGCCTGGATCAAAACCTGATCCTTCGACGAAAAATAATGCACCAAGGCGCCGGTCGTGAACCCAGCCTCTTTCGCGATTTCGCGTACCGTCACCCGCGACAGGCCGACACGAGCGATAACGCGGTACGCAGCTGCAGCAAAAGCAACCCGCCGCTTGTCATGATCGACTTGCTTGGGCATCTGTTGGCGTCAGGCTCCCTTGATATTGCAATAGAATAGCGACATCCGCGAACCGGACTATCCTCTCAGTTGTAACACGCACCGTACGACCGGCAAATGCTCGAAATAGCCGCGGCGATGTTGCGCTGCGAAGAACTCACGACCGCACCGCACCAGGCGTCCGTGCGTAATGTGTGGTTGAGCACAAACAGAACACGTGTTATAAATAAAAATGTCGGAAGGAACGCTCGGCTAAATGAGGCGGTCCATCGATGAGGGAAACGCGGACGACCGTGCCCCAGTGATCGGCGGCACGCTTGGTCACTTGGGGGAAACATGTCGAACAAAATCCGTCTTGGCTTACTGGCGCAAGCGAGCGTCTTTGCGCTTATCAGTTTCGCGCCTGCACGCGCTGCCGACGACGACAAGGACAAGGCGCCGATCGAAAAGGTCACGGTCACCGCACAAAAACGTCTCGAAGACGTTCAGAAGGTGCCGATCTCGATGAAGGCCCTCACCGGCAACCAACTCGACGAGCGTGGCATCGACGGATTGGCATCGTTGAAATTTCAGGTTCCCTCTCTCACCTTCGGCGGACAAGTCACCGGCGGCGAAAACGCCATCACACTGCGCGGCGTGGGCAGTGAAAATGTCACCGGCGGTGGCGATCCCGGCGTTGCTTACCATGCCGACGGCGTCTACATCGGCCGCACGGTCGGCATCGATGAAACCTTCTTCGACGTCGAACGTGTCGAAGTCTTGCGCGGGCCCCAGGGCACGCTTTATGGCCGCAACTCGACGGGCGGTGCGATCAACGTCATTACGCGCAAACCGCAGCTGGGCGAATACAGTGGCGCAGCCGATGTCACAATCGGCAACTACAATCGACTAACCACCCGCGCTATGGCGAACGTTCCACTCGGCGACAACGTTGCCTTCCGCGTCGCGGGTGTCGTCAATCAGCGCGACGGCTACCAAGATATTTTGTCGTCGCCGGGTCTGTGCGGCGACTGCGAAGGCGACGCCGCCGACAATTTCAACGTCCGCGGACATTTGCTGTTTAAACTATCAGACGCCGCCGATCTGCTGATCACCGCCGGGCATTTTGAAAACAACGAACCGGTGGCGATTCGGTTGAAAGAGCCATTCCCGGCGAACAACTCCGGCTTCGCCGGCAGCAACCGCTTCGTCGGCTCACTCCCGAACCCAACGGACCTGCGCGATGTCCGCAAGGACTTCAAGGACGGGCTCGACATGAGCACCAGCAATGTTTCCGCGACATTGAACTGGGATATTGGATCCGATATTTCGCTGACCTCGATCACCGCCTACCAAAAATTGCACTGGAACCAATCGGCCGACGGCGACGGGTCGGAGTTACCGCTTGCCTACACCAAGTATTGGGCAAATGACTCCGATCAAGTCTCGCAAGAGTTGCGACTAGCCTCGAGCGGCGAAACGGCGAACAAATGGCTGCTGGGCGCGTTTCTCTATCGGGAAAACGTCAATCAGGGATTCCAATTTATCGACACCGGCTACAATTTCTTGGGCGCCGGTCCGGGTGGTGCGGGCCCTTCGGTCGCGCCGTTCGGCGAT
>JAIOQG010000085.1 GCA_021413465.1 Alphaproteobacteria bacterium
GCTATTTCTTACGGAACTTATCCAGACTGACGATCGTTCCAGCCTCGTCCCGGGGCTCGGGTTTGGGTGCGGGTTCTTCCGCTTTGGCGGCAGGCGGCGGTGTTTCCGCTTTGGGGGCGGGTGCGCCGGATTTGACCGCCGAGGGGCCTGTAGGCTGGAACTTGAAGCCGAAGCCTTGGTTGGGGTCGCTGAATTGCAGGATGGCCGAGAAGGGAATGACGATCGTTTCCGGCATTTTGTTGAAGCTTAGGCCGACCTCAAACTCGTTTTCGCCAACCTTCAGCCCCCAATACTGATTTTGCAGCACGATCGTCAGTTCGTGCGGGTGGGCATTGTGCAGCGTGTCAGAGATCTGCACGCCCGGCGCATTGGTGTCGAAGGCGATGTAAAAGTGGTGGGCGCCCATCATGCCGCCGGTTGCGGCATGGATCAGGGCTTCGCGCACAACGCCGCGCAGCGCTCTGTCGACGCGCGCCTGGTAGCCGATGAAGTCTTTTGTCGCCATGAGAGGGATTTAGCGCCGCTAGGGTCCGCTCGCAAGGCCGGTATTTGGGACGGCTGCCCGAAGGGGCGCCGGACGGTTCGCCGGACGGCTTGACTGTATTCCAAGGAATGTATATATTCATTCCATGGAATGTTATTCTCGGAACGGGCGGCATCATACAATTCGGCCGCGCGCTCGAGCTTTCACCGTCGCAACAATTGGAGACGAACATGACATCGCGCCGCGGATTTCTTCGTGTGGTTGGCACCTCGGCCGTCATCTTGGCGGCAGGCGGTGTGGGGCTGACGCAATGCGATCCGATGCCTGAGGAAGCGGTCGCGGCGTGGAAAGGACCCGCGCCCAGCGTGAAGGATCCGCGCGTGCGCGCCTTGTCTTTTGCTTTGCTCGCCCCCAATCCGCATAACCGGCAACCTTGGATCGCCGATCTGCGCGAGCCGGGTGCGATCACATTCCTGTGCGACCGGAGCCGAATGCTGCCCGAGACCGATCCGTATTCGCGCCAGATCATGATCGGCTGCGGCGCGTTTCTGGAATTGCTGCGAATGGCGGCGGCGGAGCAGGGTTATCGCGCCGAGATTGCTGCGTTCCCGAACGGCGATTGGCCCGACAATACCGTTGGCGATCAACCGGTGTGCCGGGTGGCGTTTGTCGCCGATCAAAGCGTGGCGCGCGATCCGCTGTTTGCGCAGGTGTTGAAGCGGCGAACCAAACGCGGCGCCTATGAGGCTACGCCGGTTTCTGCTGCGGAGGCCGGCGGCGTCGAAGGCGTTCTCAATGGATTGCCGGTGCGTTTCGGCTGGACGGGCGAGCCGGGTGCGATGAACCGTCTTCGCGACATTGCGCGGCGGGCTTGGGTCATAGAAGTGAAGAAAGACTCCACCTATTTGGAGAGTGTGAAACTGTTCCGGATCACGGGGCCGGAGATCGCAAAAAAACGCGACGGTCTTTCTTTCCACGGTCCGTTCTTTTGGTGGATGAACGCGCTTGGCCTTGTTTCAAAGGAAACGGCGATGGCCCCGTTTGCCCGGCAGCAAGCCGTGGATCTCATCGAGGCGGATCTGAAGACCCCGGCCTTCGCGTGGATCGTCACGCCGGTGAACGATCGGCGCGCCCAACTCGCGGCCGGTGCCGCCTATGCGCGCGCGACGCTGCGGGCGACCGAGATGGGCTTGTCGACCCATCCGCTGAGCCAGGCCCTGCAAGAGTTCCCGGAGATGTTGCCGCTGCTTGCGGAACATAAGCGGGCGCTCGGGCTGCCGGCTGGCGACACGGTGCAAATGTTCTTCCGCCTTGGCCGTGCGACGCCGGGAGAGCCTGCGCCGCGGCGTCCGCTTACCGAGATCATTCGGTCGTGATACCGATTCTTGAATGACACGACTGAACGAGAATCAAGCGCGCCTTGGGTGGCGCATCTTCAACTGGATCGGCATCATCAATCAGTTGATGACGGCGCGCGCCTCGCAGTCGCTTGTCGAAATGAAATTGCCGTTTCCGCAATTCGTCATGCTGAACCACTTCAGTCACCGGCCGGACGAAGCAAAAACGGTGACGTCGGTCGCTTCCGCGCTTCAACAACCGCAGCCCGGCGTCAGCAAAACCATTCAGAAAATGCTTGCGCGCAAACTTCTACGGGCCGATCCCGCGCCGGGCGATAAGCGCTCGAAGCTGTTGACGATTACGCCAAAGGGGCTCGATCTGCACGCGCGCGCGATTGCAGAATTCGTGCCGCGCTTCGCCGAATCGTTCGACGGCTGGGACGAAAAAGAGATGGAGGCGCTTGTCGAGCGCCTCGATCGCTTGAAGATTTGGCTCGATACCAAAGGACGCGAGTAAACGTCAGTGCAAAACCGGCAAGGCTTCGAGCGAGAAGGATTTTAGCTCGTCGAACTTGCCCGCCTTGACCAGATTCGCCCAAGCCGGATTGACGATCAGGGCGCGGCCGACGGCGACGAGATCGAAATCGCCGCGCGCAAACATTTCAATCAAGCGATCAAGCGAGGCGGGGCTTGCCGATTGGCCGCTATAGGTTGCGATGAATTCCTGGTTCAAGCCGACGGAACCCACCGTAATGGTGGGAAGAGCCGTAAGCTTTTTCGTCCAGCCGGCGAGATTGAGATCGGAGTCTTCGAACTCCGCGTCCCAGAAGCGTCGCGTCGAGCAATGGAAGCAATCGACGCCGGCGGCCGCCAACGGTTCAAGGAACTTCTCCAACGCTTGCGGCGTGGGGGCGAGTTTGATGTCGTAGTCTTGTTGCTTCCATTGCGACCAGCGCAGCAGAATCGGGAAATCCTTGCTGACCGCCGCGCGGATCGCCTTGATGATTTCGACGGCGAACTTCGTGCGTTTGATCATGTCGCCGCCGTAGGCGTCGGGACGCTCGTTCGTGCCCGCCCAAAAAAACTGATCGATCAGATAGCCGTGGGCGCCGTGGATTTCGACGCCATCGAAGCCGAGTTCCTCGGCATGGCGGGCGCTTGTCGCGTAGCCTGCGATAACGGCATCGATGTCGGCCGTCGTCATCGGTTCGGTGACTTTCTTGCCAGGTTTGGCGAGGCCCGAGGGTCCGACGCCGGTCAGTTGCGGGTTCGGGCCCGAGCCCGGTTTGCGCATGAGGCCCGTGTGCCAAAGTTGGGGCATGATGAAACCGCCATGCGCCTTGACGGCTTTCAGAACTTTCGCCCAGCCGTCGAGCGCCTGGCCGTGAAAGTTCGGCACGTTGTGATCGTTGAGCGCAACAGGATGATCGGGCGCCACGCCTTCGGTAATGATCAGTCCGGTGCCGCCTTCGGCGCGCCGGCCGTAATAGGCCGCGACATCTTCCCCCGGGATTTGGTTCGGGCTCTTCGAGCGCGTCATTGGCGCCATCACGATGCGGTTGGGGAGCGTTAGGTTCTTCAACTTAAAGGGCGAGAACAAAGCGGCGGCAGAGTGTGACATGGACCATACCTGTGAATGACGACAGGCGTTAAGAGCCTCCGTCCACGGACGATTGCAAGCTTTTCGAGACGCGACGCCTCGCCGCGTGTGAAGGCGCGTGATAGCGTGACGTTCGCGTTCGTGCCGAATCGGGCGAGCGTGTCCTCGCGAGGCTTACGAAGGGGCTCAATCGTTATGTTGAAAGAATTTAGAGAATTTGCCTTGAAGGGCAATGTCGTCGATCTCGCCATCGGCGTGATCATCGGCGGCGCATTCGGAACGATCGTCAGTTCGCTCGTCAGCGACATGATCATGCCGTTGATCGGTGCGATCGGTAGTGTCGATTTTTCGAACTATTTTTTGGGCCTGAACGAAGCGGTCACGGCGACGGCTCTGGAAGAGGCCAAGAAGCAAGGGGCGGTGTTGGCTTGGGGCAAGTTCGTGACGGCCGTCATCAACTTTGCGATCATCGCGTTCGTGCTGTTTATGGCCGTGAAGGGTATCAACCGTTTGAAGCGTCAGCCGCAGCCGGCGCCTGCCGTGCCGCCCGAACCTACGGCGGAAGCCAAGTTGCTAACGGAAATTCGCGACTTGCTGGCTAAACGCTAAACGCGAGACCCAAATTCCTCTCAACGCCGGGGCATCGACCCCGGCGTTCGTGCATGCCACGCGTTAAGCGCGGGCTTCGCGCAAGTCGTCGCCGCGCCAAATGCGATGCAACCGATCGCGCAGGTACAGTTTTTCCTTCTTCATTTCCATGATGCGGATCGAATCGGGCAAGGGGGCCGCCAGTTCGCGGTCGATCTCGCGTTCGAGTTCTTTGTGGCGGGTGCGCAAACGCAGGAAATGGTACTCGGTCATGAAAGCTCCTCTTAAGTCTTGGGGAGCGTCGTGTGAGCGAGGACCATCCCCACACATGCCACGACGATCCGAATGCGGTCCGACATCGCGATCGTCGCTTATCGCCAGAGGGGCCCGGCCCGCTCTATCCGATTTGGGGGCGGCTCTTGTCGATTCAAGGACAAGGGGAGTAGGGCTATTCAAGAAATTTGCGTTCGCATTTGCGAAACGATCGGAGCGGGATGGTTACGAAAGTCGGCCCCAGGTCTGAAGAAGGCTTGCAGGGCGGGTTGTTCGAGGTTTTTCGACATCGGAATTACCGCCTTTTCTTCACGGGCCAATCGATCTCGCTGATCGGGTTCTGGATGCAGGCGATTGCACAGTCTTGGCTTGTGTATCGGCTGACGGATTCTCCTGCGCTGTTGGGCCTCGTGGCGTTCGTGGGTCAAGCGCCGATGTTGTTGATCACGCCGTTCGCGGGCGTCGTTGCCGACAGGCTCGACCGGCGGCGGATTTTGTTTGCGACGCAGATCGCGATGATGGCGAGCGCCAGTACGCTCGCTGCGTTGACGCTCAGCGGTGCGATTCATGTCTGGCATATCGTTCTGTTGGCGCTGCTTTCGGGCGCGGCGAATGCGTTCGACGTGCCGACGCGGCAATCGTTCACGATCGAAATGGTCGGGCGGGCGGACTTGCCGCGCGCGATCACGCTGAATTCCATCATGTTCAATGCCGCACGG
>JAIOQG010000086.1 GCA_021413465.1 Alphaproteobacteria bacterium
GCATTTTCCAGCGCTTGCAACGTTGGCGGCTCGGTGGGGTCGAAGCGGGCGCCGACCGCCGAAAGCACATCGCCCGTCACACGATCGAGCGCCGCGTCGACCAGGGCCGCCTTGCTCGGGAAATGCCGGTAGACGCTGCTGTTGTCGAGACCGGCAGCGTCGCCCAATTGGCGCATCGTCATGGTGTCGAGGCCGTGGAGAGCCAGTAGATCGACGGCGCACTTCAGGATGCGCTCGCGCGTTTCGCGGCCACGATTCTGGGTGGTTGGTCGGCGCGGGGTCGTCATAACGTTTATGAAAGCAAGCGCTTGCTTTCATGTCAAGGAAGAATGTGGAAAGCCCGGCCGGATGGGCGTTTGCCGCCCGATCGTCAGAGAAAAATGCGCCAGCGCAGGGCTTCTTTGCCGCCGTATGCCGCAACCTTGGTGAAGCGTTCGACCAAATGGCCGCCGTTCGCGGTGATCACCTTTTGCGAAGGGATGTTGTCGGGGTCTGTCGTGAGTTCGACGTATGCCAGTCCGCGCGCACGGGCGTCCGGAAGCAAGAGCATTAGCGCTTGTGTGGCATAGCCCCTGCCCTGCTTCCACGGCACGACGGAATATCCGATGTGACCGAGCACGTGGGGCGGCAGTTCGGCCGTGCCGTGCTGCCAACGGAAATTGATGCTGCCGCAGAACTCGCCGTCCCAGAGCCAGCGGTTGAAGCCCGGGAGACGCGGAACCTGCGAGCCGTCGGGAAGCGTAACGGGGAGACCCTTTGCATCCGAGTCGTCAAGGCTTGTCACGAACGCATTGGGATCGCGCTCTATCCGCAGCAGCTGCTCGTCGGCAGACGCTTTGGCACGCATGTTGTCGGGCCCCCAGCCGCGCTTGAGGGCGTCGACATAGGCGGGCAGTTCTTTAAGTGTCGGTTTCAGAATTTCGACAGGCATCGTATCGGCTCAAGCGTGGCGGGCTTCATGATCTATCAGCCAGCGCTTGCGCTCAAGGCCGCCGCCGTAGTGCACCAGGGAGCCGCCGGCGCCGATCAGGCGGTGGCAGGGGATGACGATCGAGATCGGGTTGAAGCCGTTGGCGTGGCCGACCGCGCGGGGGGCGTTCGGGCGGCCGATGATGCGGGCGTGTTCGCCGTAGGTGCGTGTTGTTCCGGCGGGGACGCGGCGGAGTTCCTGCCAACAGCACTTTTGAAATTCCGTACCGAACTTGATGACGGGGAGTTTGTCGATCGCGCGGTTGTCGCCTTCGAAATAGCGTTCGAGCGCTTTTGCAAAGCGCGAGCGTTCTGGTGCGCGTTCAAGTTGGGCATCGGGGAAGTCGCGGGCGAGTTCCCTGGCACGGCGGTCTTCGCGGTCGGCGAATGCAATGTTGGCAAGACGCTTGCCGTCATGCGTGATCAGCAGCGCGCCGACCGGGGTTTTGATGCGTTCGACGAAGAGGCGCACGACGTTAGTCACTCAACGACGCCCACAGGTGCATGGCGGCGTAGGCGCGGTAGGGCCGCCAGGGCTCGGC
>JAIOQG010000087.1 GCA_021413465.1 Alphaproteobacteria bacterium
GGTGCCGCTTGTGGGGACACGATGGGCCGCGATATCGCCCGGATTGCGATGCCATTGGGGTGTTGTTGCGACGATTTAGGCGGATTGATGTTCGCGCGTAGCCGGCGTCACGTCGATGACGAGATTGTCATGGAGGCGTGATCGCATCAGACGGCGCCGCCGATGAAGTCGCGATCCGGCTTGACCGGTGCGGCGATGGTGAGTACTTTGACCGACCTCGAAACGTCAGCCAGAGGAGAAATGAAAATGATTGTCGCTATTTCCCCGCGGGCTGGCCGCGCGCAGGTTTGCGTCTAAAGATCTTGTTCGGGTGCGGTTAGCGCCTGCGGTCTTTTCCCCTTCCTTTCCGTCCAGCCCATTTTCGTCTGCCCGGCCGGCGCTCGTTTGCGCCGCGTGCGGGTCGTCATTCCTATCTCTTGGGACGATTACGGCTGTGAAGCACAAATATGACGCTCCGTCGGCGGAGCCATTGACGTTGAAGGATTTCGGTTGGAGCGCGCATTTTCAGGCGCAGCTTGGCGACGACGATGCGGAGGCGATGCCGCTGCGGGTCGTGGCGGTGCATCGCGATGCGCTTGAGGTGGCGGGTCCGGGCTTTGAGGGGCGTGTTGCGCCGCTGGCGCCGGACGACGACGGCGACGTGGCGACGGTGGGCGATTGGCTGCTGGCCGAGGCCGCGACGCAGCGGCCGGTGCGGTTGCTTGAGCGGCGCAGCGTCTTCAAGCGCAAGAGTGCCGGTACCGGGCGGCGGGTGCAGTTGATTGCGGCCAATGTCGATACGCTGATCTTGGTGACGTCGGCCAATCAGGATTTCAACCCGGCGCGGCTGGAGCGGTATTTGGCGCTGGCGCGCGAGGCGGAGGTTGCGCCTTTGGTCGTCATCACCAAAGCCGATCTGGCGGGCGACGTCGCGGACTATGTGTCGGCGGCGCGCGGGTTGATGCCGGGCCTTCTGGTCGAGGCGCTGGACGCGCGCGGCGGCGAGGCCGGTCGTGTGCTGGCACCGTGGCTGGCGCGCGGGCAGACGCTGGCTTTGCTCGGCTCATCGGGCGTGGGCAAGTCGACGTTGGTCAACACGTTGTCGGGGCAAGCGCTGCAAGCGACGCTCGGCATTCGCGAGGACGACGCCAAGGGGCGCCACACCACAACCGGCCGTTCGCTGCACCGGTTGACCTGCGGTGCGTGGTTGATGGACACGCCGGGCATGCGCGAGTTGCAATTGATCGACGCGGCCGGCGGCATCGACGAGGTGTTCGAAGATGTGACGCAGCTGTTTACCGCGTGCAGATTTAGCGATTGCACGCACGCAAACGAGCCAGGTTGCGCGGTGCAAGCGGCGCTGGCGTCGGGCGCGCTCGATGGGGAGCGGTTGAAGCGCTATCAGAAGCTGTTGCGCGAGGAACGTCATAATTCCGAGAGCATCGCCGATGCGCGGGCACGATCGCGCAAGTTCGGCAAGATGGCAAAGGGCGTGTTTGCGCAGAAGCTGAAGCAGCGGGAGTTTTAGCGTTGTCGTTGACCCGACGCGTGGTGAGGCCTAGCTTCGCGCACCCTCGCTAAGGACGCATCTGGTTTTGGCAAGCACGAACGATTCGGCGCTCGACGGACTGACATTGGACGACTATGGCTGGAGTCCGCATTTCGCGGGCCAGCTGAGTGACGCAGATGCGGGCACCCTGCCCGTGCGCGTTATGGCGGTGCATCGCGATGCGCTGGATGTCGCGGGACCCGAATTCGAGGGACGCATTGCGGGTCTGGCGCGGCGCGACGACGGCCAGACCGCGACGGTCGGCGATTGGTTGTTGATCGACGGCGCGCGGCGGGCGGTGCGCCTGCTCGAGCGTTGCAGTTTGTTCACGCGCAAGAGTGCCGGCACGGCGCGCCGCGTGCAGTTGATCGCGGCAAACATCGACACGATGTTGTTGCTGACCTCCGCCAATCAGGATTTCAACCTGGCGCGGCTTGAGCGGTTTTTGGCTTTGGCGTCCGAAGCGCACGTTACGCCCGTCGTTTTAATCACGAAGGCCGATCTGGCCGAGGATGTTGCGCCCTATATCGCATCGGTGCGGCGGTTGATGCCGGGCATCGCGGTCGAGGCGTTCGACGCGCGCAGCGCGGATGCGGCCGTGCAATTGAAGCCTTGGTTCGGGCGCGGCAAAACGCTGGTGCTGCTCGGGTCTTCGGGGGTCGGCAAGTCGACCCTGGTCAACAGTTTGATGGGCCGCCTGCTGCAGGAAACGCAAAGCGTGCGCGGCGACGACGATAAGGGGCGGCACACGACGTCGGGGCGCTCGTTGCACCGGTTGCCCAACGGCGCCTGGCTCATCGATACGCCAGGCATCCGCGAGCTGCAGCTGATCGATGCGGCGCAAGGGGTGGACGAGGTGTTCGAAGACGTGGCTTTGCTGGCCGCTGGCTGCCGGTTCAGCAACTGCACACATGAAAGCGAACCCGGTTGCGCGGTTCAGGCGGCGCTGGCCGACGGCACGCTCGATGCGCCGCGGCTCAAGCGGTTTCAAAAGCTACAAGCGGAAGAGCGGCAGAATACGAACGCCGTTGCGCGCGCCAAACGACCCGGGCGCCTGGCGAAGCGCGAGCGCTGAAATACCGCAATTGCGCCATTGGGGCTGCGCTACACAATCGCGCCGGGGTCGGCTAGCCTTGCGCACAAGAACACTTTGATCGGGGAAACGGTTTATGGGCTCTTTCTTACGCGGACTTGGCATCGGCGTTGTCGCGACGGCGCTGTTGCTGGGCGGATTTGCTTACATGTTTCGTGGCGTGCTGCCGATGATTTTGGGGGCGCCGGCGCCTAGCATTCCGAAAGATGTGGTGGCTGAGGCGACGACATCCACCAAAGAAGCGCGCGAGAAAATCCTCAAAGAGCTGCCGTTCTCGAACAAGCAGGATTTCGACTTCGCGGCGCGCGGGTTTATCGCGACGCGCGAGGATCCGAAAATCACGGGTGAGAACGGCAAGCTTGTGTTCGACCTTGCTTCGTACGACTTCCTGAAAGGCGACGCGCCAGAGAGCGCGAACCCAAGCCTGTGGCGCCAGGCGCAGCTAATCACCAAGCACGGGCTCTACAAGGTCGCCGAACGCATCTATCAAGTGCGCGGATTCGATGTTTCCACAGTGTCGTTCATCGTCACCGATAAGGGCTACATCGTCGTCGATCCGCTGACCACGGTCGAGGTGGCGAAGGCGGCTCTGGACCTCGTCAAGAAGCATGTCGGCGACAAGCCCGTCGTCGCGGTCGTCTATTCGCACAGCCATGGCGACCATTTTGGCGGCGTGGCCGGCGTCACGACCGAAGAGGACGTAAAGGCCGGGCGCGTCAAGATCATTGCGCCGGAAGGTTTTATGGAACATGCGATCTCCGAGAACGTGATCGCGGGGCCTGCCATGACGCGGCGCGCGCGTTTCCAATTCGGTACGACATTGCCGCGCGGCGTCGAGGGCGAGATGACGTCGGGGCTTGGGCCTGGGATTTCGGCGGGCTCGATCTCGCTGATCGCGCCGACGGACATCATCTCGAAGACCGGCACCGAAATGACGGTCGACGGCGTGACGATGGTGTTTCAGGTGACGCCGGGCACGGAAGCGCCGGCAGAGATGAATTTCCATCTGCCGCAGATGCGCGCGTTGTTCATGGCGGAGAACGCGAATGCGACCATGCACAATCTGCTGCCGGCGCGCGGCGCGTTGGTGCGCAACGCGAAGGATTGGGCGGACTATCTGACGCAAGCGATCCGGCTCTATGGCGACCAAAGCGACGTGATGTTCGCCGCGCACGGCATTCCGCGGTTCGGCACGGACGTGATCAAGGACTTTTTGTCCAAACATCGCGACGCGTACAAGTATCTGCACGATCAGACGGTGCGGTTGATGAATAACGGGCTGACGGGCGTGGAGATCGCCGAGCAGCTGCAGCTGCCCGATGTGCTGGCGCACGAGTGGTACAATCGCGGCTATTACGGCACGATGAGCCATAACACCAAGGCCGTGTATCAGCGTTACATGGGCTGGTACGACGCCAATCCGTCGTCGTTGAATGCTCTGCCGCCGGTGGCTGCGGGCACACATTATGTAGAGGCGATGGGCGGCGCGGATGCCGTGATCGCGAAAGCCGATGCGGCGGCGAAAGCGGGCGAATATCGCTGGGCGGCGATGCTGCTCAATCATGTCGTGTTCGCGGACGCAGGCAATACGAAGGCAAAGGAGATGCTCGCCGACGATTACACGCAGCTCGGCTATCGCGCGGAAGCCGGTACGTGGCGCAACATCTATCTGACCGGCGCGCAGGAACTGCGCCACGGCGTGGTCGATGCCGGCATTCAGCGTTTCAGCGCAGCACTCGTGCGGGCCACACCGACGACCATGATGCTCGACTTCGCGGCGGTGCGCTTCAATGCGGAACGCGCGACTGGCAAGGCGTTGAAGATCAATATCGTGCTCAGCGACGTCAACGAAAAGCATTTGATCACGGTCGAGAACGGCGTCTTCATCCACGAAGAGGGGATCGTCGACGACAAGGCGGACGCGACGGCGATGATGAAGCGCTCCGATTTGTTGGAGACGTTGCTCGCGGGCGTGCCGTTGACGTTGAAGACCGCGACTGGGGCAGTGAAGGTTTCGGGCAAGAGCGACGCGTATGCGGAACTCGTCGGGTTGATCGATCCGGTGCAGGCGAACTTCAATGTGGTGACGCCTTAGGGTGCGCGCATGATAGCTGTGGCGTCGTTTCGCAAGCTCGCTTTGTCGTTGCCCGATGCGACGGAGGCGCCGCATTTCGAGTTGGCGTCCTTTCGCGCCAAGGGCAAGATCTTTTCGACTCTGTCGGAGAAAGAGCAGCGGGCGATGGTGAAGTTGACGCCGGAGCAGCAGGAGATGATGACCGCGGCGGAGCCAGCGATCTTCCAGCGCATTCCCAATGCTTGGGGCGACAAGGGCGCGACGTGGTTGCACTTGAAGAAAGCCGACCGCAAGGCGGTGGAGAGTGCGCTCAAGACCGCGCACGCCAACGTCACGGTCAAAAAAGCGGCAGCCAAACGCCGTGGTTGAGCCGCTGATTCTTGCTACGGGTTTTTCCGTCTTTCCGGGCGCGCCGGAGAATCCGACCGCGTGGGCGATGGAGGAGATCGAGGGTTCGGGATGGCAACCGTCGGGCGCCCGCCTTGTCACGCGCACGCTGCCGGTTAAGTTCGATCTTTGGGAACGTGAGTTTTCACCACTGCTCGCCGAGCGTAATCCGGACGCCGTGATCTCGTTCGGCTTGAGCGCCAAGGCGACCGGCATCACGCTTGAATCCACGGCGCGAAACGCCGTTGCCACGGACCGGCCGGACTTTACCGGCGCGTGTTCGCGCAGCGCTTGCGTCAACGACACGGGGCCCGATGTGTTGCCGACGCGCTTGCCGCTGAGTGCGATTTCGAATGCGCTGCGGGCACGGGACATTCCCATGGCGCGCTCGGACAGTGCGGGCGATTACTTGTGCAACCTGTTGTTCTACCGGTTGATGGAGCATGCGGGAGCCGGCGGCGCGCGGGTCGCGGGATTTATTCATGTGCCCTATATCGATGTGCAGGCCCGGCGCTTGATTGCGGCCGGTGCGATCGCGGATGGCGTGTTTACGCTGAGCGAGAAACAGTTGTTGGAAGCGGTGCAAACGATCATCGAGGTTTGCGCGACGGCGCTTCGTGATACTAGAGTTGCGTGATGTCTTGCCCCTACGAGCCGGGAGTTCGATTACGATGACGATGCTGAAGACGATTGCGATCTCGTTTGTGTCCGCGAGCGCGCTGGCCTTTGCAGCCGCGGCGGCGGACAGCGGCGGGCCTTTGAGCATCCCCGTCAATGTGAAGCTGCCGGACCTCAAGCCCTTGGTGTCGCCGTGCGCCGATCCGGCAGCCGACCGCTTCCTTGAAATCGATATCTCGCAACGGCCGCCTGCCGGCGCCACGCGCGTGCAGCGACTTAGCGCGTGGGTGACGCCGGACGGCGTGTTCCACTGGCCGTTCGTGATGCGCGTGCGCAATATCGGCGATCAGCCCTTCATGGGCAAACCCATGTTGCAATCGGCCATCGTGATCGAAGACGAATTTGCGGGGAAGACCAGAGGCAAAGTGGCCGGCGAAACGAAGTTCGACCGGATCCCGGCGCATAGCAGCGTTGCCGTGCGTTTCGAGTTCACCGCGCCGGTCGAGGTCGTCCGAAAGGCGACGTTCCACCGCATCTATACGCTGTCGCTCAAATACGACGAGCTAAGCGACGCGATCGTCACCGGAAAGAACGGCGACTGCGATCTGCAAAACAATAGTTTTGCGATAGAGTTCGACGGCAGCCGCAAGGGTTGGATTTTCGCGAAGTGAGTTTGCCTTCACCCCAGATAGCCCAACGCCGTCACAAGCTCGTCGGGTTGCTCCAACGTCACCATGTGGCCGGCTTTGGGAATGATCGTCAGCTGCGCGCCCTTGATCGCTTGTCTGAACGCCTCGCCATAGACGGGCGGGATGAGTTTGTCGCTGGCGCCCCAAACGATGTGGGTTTTGGCTTTGATGCGATAGAGGCGTTCGCTCAAGCCGCGTTCGGGGATGGGAAACAGGATTTTTCCGGCCATGCCCATTTGGCGTGCGTTCATCACCAAGAAGCCCTTGAGCCATTCGGGATCGTTTAACGCGACGCCCGCCGTCATCAGTTTCGTGCCCATTTCCACGTCGTGGAAGAGATAGGGCGGCATCTCGTAAGGGAGCATCGCGAATAGATCGGGGATCGGGTGTTTTTCGAGCCAGAGGCCCGCCGGACAAACGAGGACCAGCTTCGCGAAATCGTTGTGCGCGATCGCGGCCATTTCGGCAGCGATCATGCCGCCCATGGAATGACCGGTGAGGATAGGGTCTTTCAGGCCGAGCGCTTCGACCACGTCGAGCGTGTGGAGCGTGAAGTCGAGCATGTCGCGCATGGCGCCGCATTCCTGACTGTCGCCGTAGCCGGGCAGCAGCGGCGCGTAGACGTGGAATTTCTGCGCGAGCTTAGCGAGGAAGGGATCGGCGGGAAGAATGCCGCCGGCGCCGTGCAAATAGACGAGCGGTTTGCCCTTGCCGCCTTCGTAGTAGCGAACCGGGACGCGCGGGGTTTGGATTGTTTTGAGTTCCATGATCTCCCCCTTACGCGCGGGCCAAGCGCGCGGCGTCATCGGCGCGCGGCAGGCTTCCGGGTTTGACTTGCGCCTGCATCGGTTTGCACCAGAAGCGGCCGTCGTCGGCGAATTCGGGATAGAGGTGGCGCAGTTTCGGCATGACTTTTTCCGCGAAGAGCTGCGTCGAGTACATCGCCTTTTCCTTGGGCATGTTGCCGACATGCATGAGGCAGAAGATGTTGCCGACGCGCAGGCCCTTGATCAGTTCTTCCATGCGCTGGCGCACGGTTTCGGGGCTGCCGGCGATGACGTGGCCGCCGTCGATGAGATCTTTCCACGTCAGGTGCGCGTAACCGTCGATCGGCGGCGCATATTGCGACAGGGCGCCGGTTTGGATCGTCTTGATCGTGCGATAGCCGGGCGCGTCGGCGAAGCCCGCATAGACGTGCAGGCAGCGATTGTAGAAATAGAGCACGTGTTCGCTGTAGAGACGCTCGGCCTCTTCGTCGGTGTCGGCGACGCAGATCGTTTGCGCGAAGCCGGCGCGGTAGGGCGAGGTGTCGGGGGCGTTACGCTGGGCCACGCGGTCCCAATAGCCCTGCATCAACGCCTTGCCGCGAATGTAGCCGGAGAACGAGAGGTAGGAATAAGAATAGGTGTTGTCGATGCAGAAATCGTAGGTCTCGACCGAGCCGCCGCCGGGGATGTGGATCGGCGGGTTCGGCTTTTGGATGGGCCGCGGCCAAATATTGACGTGGCGCAGTTTGTTGTAGCGGCCGTTAAAGGCGAACGGGTCCGGGTTGTGCCAGGCCTGCATAATCAGATCGTGGGCTTCGAGGTATTTTTCGCGCGTCAGCGCCGGGATTTGGCCGTAGCAATAGTTCGTGTCCATCGACGTGCCGACGGGGAAGCCCGCCACGAGGCGGCCGCCCGAGATGCAGTCAAGCATCGCGAATTCTTCGGCGACGCGGACGGGCGGATTGTAGAGCGCGATCGAATTGCCGAGAACGACGAGGCCCACATCTTTGGTTCGGCGCGCGAGGCCGGCCGCGATGATGTTGGGCGACGGCATGATGCCATAGCCGTTCTGATGATGCTCGTTGACGCCGATGCCGTCGAAGCCGAGCGTTCCGGCATATTCGAGCAGGTCCATGTAGGTGTTGTAGACCTCATGGCTTTTCTCGGCATCGAACAGGCGCGAGTCGATGTCGACCCAAACCGAGCGATGCTTCTCGCGGAAGTCGTCGGGCAGATGAGGCCACGGCATCAAGTTGAACCAGGTGAACTTCATGCGCGTTCCTCCCGGGCGACGTGGCCCACACTGTCGATTGCGGTTATTTGATTTTGTAGCGCACCGGCATCTTTTTCGGGCCGTTGACGAAATTCGCGGCCGATAGACGGGGTTCGCCGTTGAATTCGATCGATTCCAGACGCGGGATCAGTTCGTCGAACAGCGCGCGCATTTCCATTTTGGCGAGATGCTGGCCGATGCAGACATGGGCGCCGAAGCCGAACGACAGCAGCTTGTTCGGGCTGCGGTCGACTTTGAACTTGAACGGTTCGTCGAAGACTTCCTCGTCGCGGTTGCCCGACGGGTAGAGCAGCATCAGCCAATCGTCTTTTTTGATCGTTTGGCCGCGCAGTTCGTAGTCCGCCGTCGCCGAGCGCATAAAGTGGCGCACCGGCGTCGTCCAGCGGATTGCTTCGTCGACGAAGCCCGGCATCAGCGCCGGGTTGTCTTTCAGCTTCTTGAATTCGGCCGGATTGTCGATCAAGGCCCACATGCCGCCCGCGGTCGAGGCGCTGGTGGTGTCGTGACCGGCGGCGGCGAGGATGACGTAATAGGACATGGCGTTGAAGGGATCGAGCGGTTGGCCGTCGATCTTGCCGTTGGCGATGACGCTCGCCACATCGTCGCGCGGATGGGCGCGGCGGTCTTCGGTGATGGCGTTGAAGTATTGGAAGAAATCCATCACGGTCGCCTGCAGCGAGGCGACGGCCTCGTCGCTCATCAGCGCGCCAAAGCCGCCGGGTGCATCGCCGGCGCGGCCAAGTTCGGGATCGGTGGCGCCGAACAGTTCCTGCGTCAGTTTCAGCATGCGCGGCTCATCGGCTTCCGGCACGCCAAGGATGTCCATGATGACGCGCAGCGGATACCAGACGGCGACGTCGGAGACGAAATCGCAGCTGCCGTCTTTTTCCGCCATGCGATCGACGTAGATCTTGGCCAGCTGGCGCAAGCGCGGTTCGAGCTTGCGCAAGTTTTGCGGCAGGAACCAAGATTGAGTCAGCACGCGATATTTCGAGTGGTCGGGCGGGTCCATCTGCACCAGCGACTTCACGAGATGCGGCGTGCCGGTGATTTTCATCACCTGTTCGGTTGCGGCCTTGGTCGTGAACGTGGTCGATTTCACACCGTTCATGAACAGCGCGTTCTGCTTGCTGATGTCGAGAATGTCGGCGTGTTTCGACACCGCCCAAAAGGGCTCGCAACCTTCGACCTCGGCGATGGCGAGCGGGTAGTCCGCGCGCATTTTCGTAAAGGCGCCGTGGATGCGGCCTGCGTCCGCATGCGCCAACGGGTCGACGATCGTCAGCGCCAGGTCTGCCGGCAGATGCGGTGCGCTCATCGTTTAGCGGCCGGTCGGGAGCTTGTTGAACGGGATGTCCTTGTCGACGCGAATGTCGGCGGGAAGACCCAGCACGCGCTCGGCGATGATGTTCTTCAAGATTTCATCCGTGCCGCCGGCGATGCGCAGGCCCGGTGCCCACATGTAGGATTGCTGGAACGCGCCCATTTGCGGCGAGTCCTCGCCGACCATGACGCCGCCCATGTCTTCCAAATCCATGGCGAAGGACGACAGGTCCTGCATCTTCGGCGCGACGACGACTTTCGCGATCGAGGCTTCGGGGCCGGGCACCTTGCCTTGGCTGAGCGCAGTCAGGGTGCGGTAGGTGGTGTATTTCAGGCCCTGGCCGCGGACGTACCATTCGGCAATCCGCTCGCGCACGGCCGAGTTGCGGATGGCGGGGCCGTCTTCGAGTTCCGTTTCACGCGCAAGCGCGATGAGTTCTTTGATGTCGGGGCCGGAGCCGCCGGCGCCGCCGCCGACCGCCAGACGCTCATGCATCAAGGTGGTGAGGGCCACGCCCCAGCCTGCGCCGACTTCGCCGAGGCGCTGGGAATCGGGGATGCGGACGTTGGTGAAATAGACTTCGTTGAAGTTCGCGCCGCCGGACATTTGCTTGATGGGCTTCACTTCGACGCCCGGCGATTT
This sequence comes from Alphaproteobacteria bacterium, assembly GCA_021413465.1. GTDB lineage: Bacteria > Pseudomonadota > Alphaproteobacteria > Micropepsales > Micropepsaceae > SZUA-430. The sequence continues at coordinate 10,417 of JAIOQG010000087.1, forward strand.
CATCGACAGGTAGAACATCGTCAGGCCTTTGTGCTTTTGCGCCGTCGGGTCGGTGCGCGTAAGCAAAATGCCGAAGTCGGAATAGTGGGCGCCGGAGGTCCAGACCTTCTGGCCGTTGACGATCCAATCGTCACCGTCCTTTTCGGCGCGCGTGCGCAGGCCAGCAACGTCGGAGCCGGCCGAGGGTTCGGAGAAGAGCTGGCACCAGATCTCCTCGCCGTAAAGCGCCGGCTTCACATAGCGCGCGGCGACTTCTTTCGAGGCGTAGTGCGTGACGGTCGGGATGCACATGCCGAGCCCGATTTCGAAGAAGCCCGAGGGCACGTCGAACTTCGCTTCTTCCTGGCTGTAGACGACCTGCTGCATCGGGGTGCCGCCGAGGCCGCCGTTCTCCTTCGGCCAGGTGATACGGGCGTAGCGCTTCTCGGCTTTCTTCGCCTGCCAGGCCTTGGCGATTTTCAACGAGTCGGCTTCGTTGCGTTGGAAGCGCGGGTTCTCGGCGGAGAAGCCGGTCGCGCTTTTCGGTTTGGCGTTCGCTTCTAGCCAGGCGCGCACTTCTTGGCGGAAGGTGGCTTCGGCGGGGGTGTCGTTGAAATCCATGGGCGTCGGTCCTTCAGATGCGATTTTTTGGTGATTGGATGTTTGAAGCGGGTCTCAATCTGTCATCCCGGCAAAGCGGAGCGTAGCGACGCGCGAGCCGGGACCCAGGCGACCGGGCTCGGCGGTTCATCACGCAAACTCCTGGGTCCCGGATAGTAGCGCTCGCACTCCAATTGCTTCGCAATTGGGCGCGCGCAACTTCCGGGATGACAGTTCTAAGCATCAGGCGACGTTCTTTTTCTCGAGGTGGTTGATCAAACGATCTTTCCATACGCGCGACGCCCCGAGCGCGAGGCTGAGCGTCTTCGAGCGGCGATAGAAGAGGTGGCAATCGAGTTCCCAGGTGAAGCCCATGCCGCCGTGGGTTTGGATGTTTTCCTGCGCGGCGTTGTGGAAGGCATCCGTCGCGCTGATGCGGGCACCGGCGGCGGCTTCGGGCAGGTCTGGGGCGTTCGTCGACAATGCCCAGGCACCGAAATAGGCGTTCGAGCGCGCCAGTTCGTTCAGGACGTACATGTCGGCGAGCTTGTGCTTGATGGCTTGGAACGAACCGATCTGGCGGCCGAAGGCATAGCGGTTGAGCGCGTAGTCCTTTGCCATGGCCAGGCAGGTGTCGGCGCCACCGACCTGTTCGAAGGCCATGAGGATGGCCGCGCGGTCGAGGATACGGCGCGTTAGGTCCCAGCCTTCGCCTTGGGCGCCGAGCGCTTCGGCGGCGGCACCTTTAAACGTGATTTCGGCCTGGCTGCGCGAGGGGTCGACCGTCTTTACCGTGCGGCGCGTGACGCCGGCGGCCTTCAGATCGACGATGGCGAGCGACAGGGCGCGTTCGCCCTGCCCTTCGCCCGAGCGCACCAGCACCACGGCGAAATCCGCGACGTCGCCGTCGGGCACGGGCGATTTGATGCCGTCGAGCTTGCCGGATTTGAAGCTCGCTTTCACCGTCTTGGGGCTTGGCGGCTGCGCGCCTTCGGCGAGCGCGAAGGTGCCGATGAGTTCACCGGCGGCGAGTTTGGGCAGGTATTTCTTTTTCTGCGCCTCGCTGCCGGCGAGCATGATGGCCTCGGTCGCGAGATAGACGGTGGAGGAGAAGGGAACGGGCGCGATGGCGCGGCCGAGTTCTTCGGCGATGACGCAGAGTTCGAGGTGGCCGAGGCCGAGGCCGCCGTATTCTTCCGGAATGGCGGTTCCGAGCCAGCCCATCTCGCCGATCTGTTTCCACAGCGCCTTGTCGTAGGGCTCATCGCTTTCGAGAATTTTGCGGACCGCTTTGGTCGGACATTTCTCGGTCAGGAACTTGCGCGCCTGATCCTTCAGCATTTTTTGGTCGTCGGAGAAATCGAAATTCATAGTCGCCCTCAAAGTTGAACCTTGCGGGCGGCGCACGCAGCCTAATCTTCGGCGCCGCCTAGATTGCGTTTCAGCTTCTGCAGTTGCGCAATCAAATCCTTCACCTCACCCTGTCGCATACCTTGCAGGGTTCGCGCAAATGTTCCCTTCGCAGCTGCGGCGAGCTGGGGGAAGAACTTGTCGATCTTTGCCGTAGCGTAAACCCGGCGCGCGCGCCGGTCGTTCGGATCGTCCTTGCGAATTATCCACCCGCCGGCTTCCAAACGGTCGAGCGTTTTGCCGAGCGGCGCCTTTTCGATCTCGGTCAGGTCGGCGAGTTCGGTTTGGGTCTGGCCGCCCTCGGTGCGTTCGACCGTAACCAGCACGCGCCACTGCGTGCGCGTCAGACCGAGGCCGGCAATGCGGCTTTCGAAGTCCTTGCCTAACAACCGGTGAATATCGTGAAACAGCCAGCCGAGCGTGTTTTCGACTTCGAGTTCGGCCTTCAAGCGCTCTTTTTCGGCCTGACGCGCGTCCGTCGAGGCCTTCGCCTTGCGGGCGGCGGGTTTGGCGCGGTCCGTCCTTAATAAAACCTGCGTCAACGTGTTGTTTCCTGTGCGGCGGCTTTAATATGGACGTATATAGTAATCACGTATACTAATTATCTCCATCCGACACTTTCCGCAAGCGGTTACGATTGATGCGCGTCCCCCGGCCCGTTCCATTCCTCATATTCTTGGCGCTCTCAGTTGCCGTCTCCAGTTGCGGCAAAGCGGTCGAGGCGAAGAAGGCAGAGGCGGTTGCCGAAGCGATCCTGGTTTCGAACGCCGAGGTTACGTTTGCCGACGTGACGACGCCGATCGTGGGTACGGGCAACATCACGCCCGTGAAGTTGACCGACATCGGCCCCTCGGTCGACGGCATTATCGACGAGGTGATGGTCAAAGTCGGCGACGTCGTGAAGAAAGGCGATGCGTTGTTCCGCACGCGCGACGTGGACACCAAGCTGCAGATTCGCGAATTGGAGCAGCAGGTGGCGCTGGCGCGCGCGCAATATGCCAACGCCAACAGCGATATGAAGCGCCAGAGTTCGTTGAAGTCCGGCGGCTGGGTCAGTCAGTCGCGGATGGATACGACGCGCACCAACGCCGCCGTTGCGCTGGCGCAGGCCGGCGTATGGGAAGCGCGCCTTGCGGCGGCCCGCCAGCAGCTGAAGGACACCGTGGTGCGGGCGCCCTATGACGGCGTGATCACGCGCAAGGACGTGTATGAGGGGCGCTTCATGGCGACGCGCTTCGGCGGCGGCGGAATGATGGGGGGCGCGGCCGGCGTGGTGCAGATCATGGACATCGCGATTGTCGCCGCGATCGTCAACGTGCCGGAATCGTATCTGGCGCAGATGGAGCTCGGCTTGCCGGCGAAGATCCATGTTGACGGGCTCGACAAGACTTACGACGCTAAGATCGCCGTGATCAATCATCGCGTCGACGATCGCACGCGCTCGGTCGAGGTACGCTTTGGCATCGACAACAAAGATTTGAAGATCAAGCCCGGCCTGTTCTGCCGCGCCGATATCTTGCCGCCGGCGCGCAAGGTTCTGGTCGTGGCGCGCAAGGCCGTGCTGGGCAGCGAGGGGGCGCACTACGCCTATATCGCGCAGAACGGCCGGGCCAAAAAGATCGCGCTGTCCGCACGCGACCTCGACGGCGAGCGGGTCGAAATCACATCAAACGTTCCTGCCGGTACGATGTTTCTGACCGGACCCAATCTGGCACAGCTCGCCGACGGCATGGCGGTGAAGCTCGAGAGCGAAAAAGCTAAGCCCGCGGCGTCGCCCGCACCCAAAGCCGCGAGCCTCTAGCGCAATGTGGATTTCCGATCTTTCGATCCGGCGGCCGGTTCTTGCCGTCATGGTGATCAGCGCGCTGGTCGCGCTGGGACTTGTTTCGTTGTCGCGGATCGGCGTCGATTTGTTTCCGCGCGTCGAGTTTCCGTATGTCGTCGTGCACACGACGCTTGAAGGGGCTAGTCCCGAGGCGATCGAGACGCAGGTCACCGACGTCGTCGAGTCGCAGGTCAATACGATTTCCGGCATCAAGTCGCTGTCGTCGCAGAGTTCCGAAGGCAACTCGCAGGTGATGATCGAGTTCGGCCTGAGCGAGAATGCGGACGTCAAGGCGCAGGATGTACGCGACAAGGTCAACATCGCGCTGCGCGATCTGCCGCAGGATGCGGACCAGCCCGTGATCCAGAAAATCGATCCGGACGCCGAGCCGATCTTGTCGGTGATGCTGTCGGGCAATATTCCGGCACGCGATCTCACCCATATCGCCGACAAGACGATCAAAGAGCGGCTGCAACGCGTGTCGGGGGTCGGCGCGGTGACGATTTTGGGCGGGCGCGAACGGCAGATCCGCGTTTGGCTCGACGCGAACCGGATGCGCGCCTATGGCGTGACGGCCGACGACGTGGCCGCGGCGCTGCGGCGCGAGAATGCCGACATTCCCGGCGGCAGCATGGAATCCGCCGACGCGCGCAGCGAGTTCGGCGTCAAGACCAAGGGTGAAGTGAAATCCGTCGCGGCGTTCAATCAGATCGTGGTGGCGTTCCGCGCCGGCGGATTGGCGACGCTGCTGGGCGATGTGGCTCGCGTTGAAGACGGCGCAGAAGACGAGCGCACTTATGCGGCGCTTAATGGCGTGCCGGGCGTTTCGCTTGAGGTGCGGCGGCAGTCCGGTCAGAACACGCTGGAGGTCGCCAAGGCGGTGAAGGCGGAGGTGGAGCAATTGCGGCCTTTGTTGCCGCCCGGCGTCAAAGTCACGATCGCCAAAGACATTTCGATCTTCATCGAAGACTCCGCCAACGATGTCGGGTTCGACATCATCATCGGCATATTCTTGGTCGTCGTCATCGTGTCGGCGTTTTTGCTCGACTTTCGCGCCACCGTGATCGTGGCGATCGCGATGCCGACGTCGCTGATTGCGACGTTCTTCGCGTTCTATTGGGCTGGGTTCACGCTGAACATGCTGACCTTGATGGCGTTCTCCGTCGCGGTCGGGCTTTTGGTCGACGACGCGATCGTCGTGCTGGAAAGCGTGCATCACAAACTGGAAGCCGGCATGCCCGCGGCGCAAGCGGCATCCGAGGGCACGAAGGAGGTCGCGGTTGCGGTGATGTCGGGCACGTGGGCGGTCGTGGCCGTGTTCGTGCCTATCGCGTTCATGGACGGCGTGGTCGGACGTTTCTTTTATCAGTTTGGGCTCGCGATCGTTTTTTCGGTGCTGGTGTCGTTGCTGGTTTCGCTGACGCTGACCCCTGCCCTGTGCTCGAAGTTCCTGTCGAAACTAAAGCTCGGCGCGGTGGCGCAAAGGTTCGAAAGGTTTCACCGCGGCCTCGAAGCGTTTTATCGCGGCGTCTTGCAGTGGGCGCTTGCCCATCCTTGGCTGGTGCTCGGATTCGGTGCCGCGACGATCGCGGGCGGTGTGATGCTGGCGCGCACGATCCCGTTCGATTTTCAATCGCGTGCCGACCGGTCGGAGTTTCTGGCGAGTGTCGACTTGCCGTTCGGCGCGGGCATTGCCGAAACGAAAGCGATCGGCGAGCGGGTGACGAAGGCGTTGCTCGCTTCGCCGGAAATCAAAACCGTGTTCATGACCATCGGGTCCGGCAATCAGGCGCGCATCAATCGCGTCAATTACTATGTCGGCCTGACGCCCAAGAAAGGCCGCGGCATAGATCAATTTCACGTCATGCAAGACGCGCGCGCCCTGATCGTCAAAACGGCACCGGAAGCCAAGCACGTCGAAACGATCGATGTGCCGTGGATCGGCGGGAACTCGAGTTTCAACTCGGCGATCAGCTATTCGCTGCAAGGCACGTCGCTTGAGGTGCTGCGGCAGAAGTCGGACGAGATCGTGGCACGCATGTCGGCGAACAGAGCCATCTTCGCGGATGCGCGTACGAGCTATGAAGAGGGCAAGCCCGAAGTTCAAATCACGATCGACCGCGCGCGTGCCGCCGATCTTGGTGTCGCCATTCGACCGCTCGCGACCACCGTGCGCGCGCTCGTCGGCGGGGTCGACGCGGGCACGTTCGAAGAGATGGGCGACCGCTATGACGTGCGCGTGCGCTTGGAAGAAGCTCAGCGCAACGACCCCTCGAAGCTAAGCCAGATTCAGGTGCGCGGCCAAAACGGCACTCTGGTCGAGCTTGCCAATATCGCCGAATTCAAGATCGCCGAAGGTCCGGCCCAGATCGATCGCCGCAACCGCGCGCGGACGATTACGATCTTCGGCAATACGCCGCCCGGCGTGGCGCTGGGCACGGCGACCGACGCGATGCAGAAAATTGTCGACGAGGTCAGTTTGCCGCCGGGCTATTTCGGCACCTATGTCGGACAGGCCGAGCGCATGAAGGAATCGGAGTCGGCGATTGGATTTGCGTTCATTCTGGCGCTGGTCGCGCTCTACATGATTTTGGGCAGTCAGTTCAACAGCTTCTCGCAGCCGGCGATCATCATGTTGACGGCGCCGTTGTCGTTTGTAGGGGCGTTTGCGGCGCTGTCGTTCACCGGCATGACGCTGACCATGTTCGCGCAGATCGGCATGCTGGCTTTGATGGGCCTTGTCATGAAGAACGGCATTTTGCTTGTCGACTATGCCAACGTTGCGCGCGAGACGCGGGGGCTTAGCGCCCGCGAGGCGATCGAGGAAGCCGGTTGGCGCCGTATGCGCCCCGTACTTATGACTCAACTTGCCACCGTATTCGGCATGATCCCCGTCGCCATTTCGACCAGCCAAGGGGCCGAGTTTCGCAACGCTATGGGCGTACTTGTGATCGGCGGAATCTTGTCGTCGACGTTCCTGACGCTTTTGATCGTACCGGTTGCTTATACGTTAATGTCCGATCTTTATGACAGTTTCGGGCGGCTGCGCAGGCGCTGGACCGGCACGGACCGCAAGGACACGGCGCCCGCAGAGTGATGCGTTTAACCGCGCTTTAAGGCGATGTGCCGCACCATCCCGCTAGAACGATAAGCGCTTTCGCGCACATTTCGGGGTGGTGGCATGGCCAAGGCACAATTCCACAAGAACCAACGCGTCTATGTGAAGACCGTCGGCACGTGGGCGCTCATTGAAAAAGTCATGCCGCACTGGGCCAAGGGTCTGGATGAGCCGTTGCGCGTTTTCTACGATTTGGGGCTGGGGCGCGACTTTGCGGCGGAAGAGCTGCAAAGCGAAACGGTGGCGCCGAGCAAGATCACGGGCAATGCCGAGCAGTGGCGCATGGTTCGTGCACGCAACAAATGGAAATCGCCGGAAGAATGCTCACACCATCCCTATCCCGGTACGCATCCGCAGGTGATGACCGGCGATACTGATTGGGGCGGTTGGCGGGTGCCGGGCGCGGAGTACGATCTCTATCCGGAAAAAGTGGAACACCAAGCGCGCATGATCGTGAACGCCCCCCGGATGGCGGCGCTGTTGAGCGTGTTGGTCGACAAGGTCAAGATCGAGCCGGAAAACGTTCCCGACGACGTAGCCGCGCTGGCCCACGAGGCGAATGCGATCTTGCGTTACATCGAGCAGGACGTGCCGCAGTAAACTAAAGCCAACGCGGCACTCGCGATTTGTAAGCGATATAGTCTTCGCCGAATTTGCGTTCCAGATAGGCTTCTTCTCGCGCCACTACGCCGTAGCGTATGACCGCAAAAAGCGGCAGCGCGAGCGCAAGCATGCCCCAGCTGTTCATGGCGGCAGCGATCCCGAAGTAAAAGAGAAACAAGGCGATATAGATCGGGTTGCGACTGAGCGCGTGTGCTCCCCTCGTCACCAAGGCGGATGTGGGTGCACGCGTGGGAACGGGCGTGCCTGCCCGACGAAAGCCGCCGACGGCGAGTACGATGATCACCAGCGCCGCGAGCAGCAGTGTGGCGCTTGCGTACCAGCGCGGAGCGGGATCAATCGCGGGCGCCGACGCGATCCACATGACGTCGGCTACCATGCCGGCGATCAGGAACAGCAGAAAGATGACAGGCGGCGGCGCTATGACGCCGGGTACTTCTTTGTCTTGGCTCATGAAGATACTTCCCTCGGACCCTTTTTGACAATATTTTTGTCATATTAGATGTGACAATTTATTTGTCAATAAGATCGTAGTCACCGGAACGAAACTCGGGGGTTTAATGGCCGACAAGCATCAGGCGAAAGGCGACGCCTTCGCCGAACTCATCTTTGAAGTGACGGCGTGTTTCTTCAAATTTCGCGCCGCCGGGCAACTGCTGGGGTTCGTGAACGAACACGGCGGCGGAACGGTCGGCTTCATGCGCTCTCTGGCGACGCGGGGACCGATGACCGTGCCGGACCTCGCCCGCATGCGCCCGACAAGTCGCCAGCGCATGCAACAACTTGCCGACGAATTGGAGAGCGCTGGACTTATCGAGTTCATCGACAATCCGCACCACCGCAAATCGAAACTTGCGAAGCTGACACGAAAAGGCGACACGCAGTATCTTGCCCTGCTGCAGCGAATGCGTGATCTGGGCGCGGCGCTCGCCAGCGATCTTGCAGAGGCGGACATGCGCAAGGCGAAGTCCGTGATTCAGCATTTGCGCGAGCGCTTGATGCCGGACTAACGCTTTCTCTCGGGCGTTGACGTCACTTTTCGGGAGGCGGCTGATGAAGGAACGCAGTATGACTCCAACTCCCAATTCAATTCGGAGATAATCATGTCGTCCAAGTGCGCCACCTTTCGCCACCTGCATGAGAGCGGTTGTTTCGTTATTCCCAATCCGTGGGATCGCGGCAGCGCGATCTATCTTCAGAGTTTGGGTTTCAAAGCGATTGCCAGCACGAGTGCGGGGCTCGCGTGGTCGTCGGGGCGGCCGGACAATGGCGTGACGGTCGATCTGGTGCTGGCGCATTTGAAGGAAATTGCTTCGGCGACCACGATACCGCTGAATGCGGACTTCGAGGGTGGCTTTGCGATCGAGCCTGCGGGCGTTGCAGCGAACGTCACGCGGGCGGTCGCAACCGGTATTGCCGGGCTTTCGATCGAAGACGCCACGGGCGACGCGCAAAATCCGCTGTTCGACTTCAAGCTTGCCGTCGAGCGCATCAGAGCCGCGCGCGCGGCCATCGATGCGTCGGGAACAGGCGTCGTGTTGACGGGACGCTCGGAGGGTTTCTTCGCCGGGCGGCCGGACATCAAGGAAACGATCAGGCGCCTTGAAGCGTACGCGGCGGCGGGCGCCGATTGTCTTTACGCGCCCGGGATAAAAACGAAGGACGATATTGTCGCTGTCGTGAAAGCGGTGGCACCCAAGCCGGTGAACCTTCTTGTCGCCGGCAATTGGATCACCGTTGCGGAAGCTGCAGACTTGGGGGTCAGACGCATCAGCGTCGGCGCGGCGTTGGCACGCGCGGCGTGGATTGGCTTTGCGAAAGCGGCCACCGAGATTGCCGAAAAGGGTTCGTTTGGCGGCTTTGTTTCGGGCGGACCTGCCCTCGATCTCAACGAATTGTTTCGCCGAAAATGAAGATCAATGACCAGCGGCGGCGCGCGCATGAGCGGCCGGCGAGGCCTTGAGTAAGGCTCCAAGACGCTTCGCGCTTTCGCGGAGCTTTTCGGGGCGGAAGCCCGCAAAGCCAAGCAGGAGCCCTGACTGTTTGGGCTCGTTGGCGTAGAAGCGACTCAGCGGTTCGACGAGGATGCCGGCATCGCGTGCGGCGGCGGCGAAGGCGACGTCGTCTAGGGGTTGCGCGAATTTTGCGCAAAGGTGAAGTCCTGCCGTTGCATTGTCGAGCAAAAACACGCCGCCGCATTCTTCGCGCAGCGCGCTCAGCAAGGCGTCGCGGCGCTCCTGATACGCTTCTTTGCAGCGTCGCACGTGCTTCACGAACTGTCCGGAGGCGAGAAAATCCGCCAAGACGATTTGGTTGGGAACGGTGGCGTAGCGCTCGGTCTGGCGTAACGTTTCGCTGAAGCGTTCGCAGATGGGCTTCGGGACGATGAGGTAGGACAAGCGCAGCGAGGGGAAGATCGTTGTGCTGAAGGTGTTCATGTACAAGACGCGCGATGCGCCGAGCATGGTGAAGAGCGCCGGAGAGGGGCGCCCAACGTCGAACTCGCCCGCGAAGTCGTCTTCGAGGATGAACGAACCGACCGACGCCGACCATTCCAGAAGACTTTGCTTGCGCGCATCCGAGAGGCGGACGCCGGACGGAAACTGAAATGACGGCGTGACGATTGCCATCGCCGCCTTAGGCGCCAGGCGACGTCCGTCGGCGATATCTAGGCCCTCGCTATCGACCGCGACGGGTACCGGCGCCAAGCCGGCCGCTTGAAGGGCGGTGCGGGTGCGGAAGTATCCAGGCTCCTCCATCCACACGACGCTACCGGGACGACAAAGCACTTCGCCGGCCAGCAGAATCGCCGCATGCGCGCTGGTGGTGACGAAGACTTGCGACGGCAAGCAATTGATGCCGCGCGCCGTTGCAACGTGGCGCGCGATAGCTGCACGCAGTTCCGGCCAACCGCCGTCGTGGCCCGGTTGAAGAGCGTCGAGCGGCATTTCCTTCCAGCGGCGCGCTTGCATGCGTCGCCACACTTGCATCGGAAAGAGATCGAGCCCCGGCACGCCGACGGCAAAGGGGATGTGGGGCTTAAGCGAGTCCGAATGATCCGGATCGGTTTTGTCCGGCTTGATATTGGACGCCGTTCCCGACCACGAGACATAGGTGCCGGACCTGCTGCGCGCTTCGGCCAAACCTTCGGCGATCAACATGTCGACGGCGATGACGGAGGTCCAGCGCGAAACGCCGGCGTCGCGCGCGATCAGGCGCGTGCCCGGCAGTTTTTCGCCGTGCCGCAAGGCGCCATCCAGTATCCGGTTACGCAACGTTTCGAACAGGCGCTCGGCCAATGCGAGGTCGCCGTCTTTTTGCGTCAGCTTTCCTATCCCCAATGCCCGGCGCACAAATGTCTTTCGCTCCGCCCCGATGTGTCGCGTGACGCTATCATTTGTTTTACACGCGGCGTTCAAAAGCGCGTGATGATCCGCAACAAAACGCAACAGCGTTGCCGAAACTGGATCGATTCAGGCGCTCGATCTGGGCAATGAATGACGCCTTGCTCGTTCATCCGGCAGCGGCGCGACTGTGGACGACGTGGAAGGCGTTGAGCACGCCGGCAAGTTTCTGTACGCCCGCACGCAAGGCTTCAGGGCGATGAGCTGCAAAGCCGAGGAGCAATCCGCAGTCGGCCGTGGGGTTGGCATAGAAGGCGCTCAACGGCTCTGCGACGACGCCCACCTCGCGCAGACGCTTGGACACCGCGACATCATCGGTCCCCGGCGGCAAACGGGTGCAGACGTGCAAGCCGCGTTGGCCCTCTTCAACCGTTAAGAGACCACCACATTCTTCGCTTAGCGCGTACAACAACGCGTCGCGGCGTTGCGTGTATGCCTCGCGACAGCGCCGGAGGTGTTTGCCGAGTTGTCCGGAGGCAAGAAAGTCGGCCAAGATGATTTGGTTCGGCACGCCGGGCGGGCGATCGAAATCGTGCTTGGCTGCATGGACGCGCTCCAACGCTTCGCGCGGCACGATCAAGAACGCGACGCGAAGCGCGGGGAACAGCAGCTTGCCGAAGGTATCGAAGTAGATCACGCGCTTGGCACCCGGCATCGCCGCCATGGGCTGAGAGTCCGGGAGGCCGAACGGAAATTCGGAGGCGTGATCGACTTCCAATATCCAAGAATCCGCCGACGACGCCCAATCCATCATACGGCGCCGGCGCGCGTTCGACATCCGAATACCGGTCGGGAATTGCACAGAGGGCGAAACGACGGCCATCGATGCCAAGGGGGCCAGTCTGCAGCCTTCATCGACATCGAGACCTTCGCGATCGAGCGCCACTGGCAGCGGTTCGAGATTTGAGCTCGTGACGACGGCGCGCGCGATCGGCGGTCCGGGGTTTTCGATCCAGGCGAAGTTTCCGGGGCGGCATAGCGCCTTGGCCGCCAAGCGACCGGCGGCTTCGACGCTCGACACGACGACGACCTGTTCGGCGGTGCATTGAATGCCGCGGGTCGTTGCCGCGTATTCCGCGATCGCTTGGCGCAAGGCCGGCCAGCCTTCGGGATCGCCGTCATCAAGCGCCTCCGACGGCATCTGACGCCATCGGCGACCCTGAAGTCGCCGCCAAACATGCATCGGGAAGAGTTCCAATGCAGGCGTCGCGATCTCGAAAGGCACGTTCGGCCGCGGCGACGACGTTTGGTTTGAAGCTTGCTCGTCCTTCCTGCTTTCACCGCGCCAAGCGACGTAGGTGCCGGAGCGCTTTCTCGCTTCGACCAAGCCTTCGGCAATCAGCATGTCGACGGCCACGACGGCCGTCCAACGCGAAACGCCCGCATCGCGCGCGAGCAGCCGCGTGCCGGGTAATTTTTCGCCGTAGCGCCACAGGCCGTCGCGGATGCGGTTGCGCATGTTTTCGAACAGGCGCTCGGCCAGCGCCATATCGCCATCGCCGCGCGCGAAATTGACGATGCCCAATGCGGTGCGCGCCACGTTGTCATTCTCCCCGACCAACCCAGGGCTTAGGCTATCACTCCATTTTGAGCCGACGTTCAAAAGGGCGTGATCGTTGGCGCCGTCTTTCATTGTACGTTTGCGACATGTCGGCGGGTGGAACATCAATGCTGGCGCCGATTCCCAAGCGATCCGGATTGGCGAAACTGGATCGTTGACCCGGCCCCAATTCTGGATTGTTTAATCATTACATATCGGTAACTGGCTCTTGGACCGTTCCTTGGCGCGAAACTGGATCTTGGCTTCTTCCGTGCGCTGATGATCATTCCGCACAACAGAGTAAGTTCATTTACCGGTGGCGCAACAATGACGATCGATCGGCTGGATGCGATGCGGACGTTTGTGGAAATCGTCGACGCGGGATCGTTTTCGGCGGCGGCGCGGCGGATGGGCGTGTCGGTGCCGGCGATCAGCCGCAGGCTGGCGGGCTTTGAAGAGCGGCTGGGAACGCTCCTCATGCATCGCACGACGCGCAGCCAGGAACTTACCGAATACGGCCGCAGCTATTACGAGAAAGCCAAGCGCATATTGTCGGACGTGGACGATGCCGAGCTGTCGCTTGAAGGCATTCGCACATCGCCCTCGGGCGTTCTTCGCGTGGCGGCGCCCAATGTGTTTGGGCGTAAGTTCGTGGCCCCTTTGATGCCCGAGTTCCTGGGTTTGTACCCTCGGCTTCGCGTGAATTTGTCTTTGGTTGGCGGGCCTGCAGGAAACGGCACGGAGACCAATGGCAACAGCGACGTGGATGCCTCCATCCATCTGTGTATGCCTGCGCCGCAGAAAGATATGGAATCACGCTCGTTGGGGTCATTCCGCCACGTTTTGTGCGCCTCGCCGCGATATGTGGAGCGTTTGGGCGCTCCCAAATGTCCGGAGGATCTGGCCCGGCACGACTGCATATTCGAGGCGACGGCGGGCCGCGCCACGTCGTGGCCGTTCCGGCGCCGCGGGCGCGACATGGCCCTGCCCGTCGACGGCCGCTTGGTATGCGACGATGCCGACGCGGTGCTCAATGCGGCGCTCGCCGGATCGGGAGTGGCGCGCGTGCCGTCCTTCCAGGTGCGCGATCACGTGCGGGAACGGCGCTTGGAGATTCTGCTCGAGGATTTCGAACCGCCCGCAACGCAGACGCGGATCGCCTATTCGAAACAGGGCGCGGCGTCGCCGAAGATCGCGGCGTTCGTCCGGTTTCTGGCGGACAGTATTCCGCAGGAACAGCTCGACCTTTGACTGGCTTGTAATCACAGCGGCGCGAGCGCGCGCGGCGACGACCGCGCCAGTTTCACGAAATAATTTCTCACATCTGGCTAATCGGACATTGCGATCACGCGCGTGTGAGGACTCGAGGCGTGCGTTATTACCCTGTCCCTTTATCAAAAATTCAAAAACTGCGCCGCATTCGCGATGCCTGCGCCGCTCAACTGGACTGCGCATTTCATGTTGATCTGGCCTGTGATTTCAACGCGACGCGCACTTCACAAAACTTCGCACCGTAAAGAAACCTACTAGCCACGATTCACGATTGAGTGAGATGTAGGACGCAACGTCTCGCTGCAAATCTTGATGCGCAATTTGCACAAGCGAGTGAAAAGGCAGCGCATCGGTCGCGGTTCGTCATTGGGGTGACAGAAGCGGTCCAGTTTTAGGGGCAAGCCGCAAAAGCGGCGAAAACGGTGGGGGACTAAATGACTAGACTTCGTCAAGTATTTTTGGCGACCGCGAGCGCGGTTGCGTTGATCGCGGTCGGATCGGTACCTTCGATAGCGCAAGACACAAAACCAGCAGCGGACAGTAAGGGACCGGTCGAGAAAGTGACGGTGACGGGTTCGCGCATCAAGCGGCCCACTTACGATTCATCGCTGCCAACATCGTCCATTACCGCTGAAACAATGGACCGGCGGCAGAATCTCAACGTGCTTGACGCACTTCTTGAAAATAGAAGCACGAATGCCGGAGCTTCGCCTGCCGGCGCGCAAGCCGGATTCGGAGCAGGATCGCAATTCGTCGCGCTGTTCGGTCTTGGGTCAAACCGCACGTTGACGTTGTTAAACGGCCGGCGCTTCGTTGGCGGCAATCAAGCAACCTTGTTCGGCCAGGCCAACCCAGGTCTGCAGGTCGACTTAAACGCAATTCCAACCGCCTTAATCGAACGGATCGACATTGTTGCGGTCGGGGGCGCGCCGTCTTACGGCGCGGATGCGATTGGCGGTGTGGTCAACATCATACTCAAAGACGACTTTGACGGATATCAGTTCGACGGTTTCTACCGCACGAATGAAGTCGGCGTCGGCGGTTCCTACCGCTACCGTGGGGTCGCTGGTTGGAATTTTGACGATAAAGCCGGAAACGTTACAATTAGTGCCGAGCACTCGGAGGACGAGGGCTTCCGGTACACCGACAGCCCGTTTCAATTCCCTTCCGACTTCCCATTCTTCTCGCCGAACCCTTTGAACACGTCCGGCGCCGATGGCATACCCAACAACATCCTGCTTTTTGACCGGAGAATCACTGCGCTCACTGCCGGTGGCGGTCTGATCACGAATCCGGCCGCCGGCGCAGGCATTGGGACCCTGCTGCGGGCACAGGATCGTCAGTTGTTACGCGATCGTCCGGGTATCGATCCTCTCCTCGCCATCAACCCCGCATCAGGGTTCTTTACGCGGCCGGCGACTGCAGCCGAAACGGCGCTCGGCACCGTCGCACGCCCGATCACTCAAGTCGTTGTGCCGCTGCAATTCGCTGCGAACGGTAACTTGGTGCCGTTCAACATTGGCCTAATCGGAGCAAACGTCCCGCTAACAAACACTATCGCATCAGGAGGCGACGCTCTCGATCTTACAGATCTAACGAGCCTCAATTCCGACGTCGACCGCACCATCGTCACTACGCTGGCAAACTACGACGTTGCCGATTGGATGAACATCTTCTTCGAAGGGCTTTACCAGAAGGTCACCGGCGTGGAAGTCGTCAACCAACCGTCGTTTCAGAACAATCTCTTTGGCGGCCCCATGGTGTCGGCGTTCGCAACCGGCGCATACGTGACACCGGCAGCCGTTAGCGGACCCATTACAGTCAGCAACACCTATGCATTCCTGACGCCCCAAGCGCAGGGCGTGTTGGCCGCCAATGGTGTCACATCGTTCAACCTCCAGCGGGCCAACATCGATATCAACGATGACACAAAATCGATAAACAATGGCGAGACGTATCGCTTTGCCGCTGGCGCCAAAGGTGATTTCACGCTGTGGAACCGCTTGCTTACCTACGATTTTGGCTTGGTCTATGGTCGATCGGCTGGCGAAAGCACGGCGACCACGGTGCTCCGTCGCGAGTTCGCTCTTGCAATCGACGCCGTCACTAATGCTGCTGGACAGGTAGTCTGCCGGGCCCAAACGTTGGCGGCCGGCACCGTGACCTGGCAGGACCCGGCGGTCGCGGCTACACCACAAGCCGTGCCTCAATCCGTCATCGACGCTTGCCGACCTTTGAATCTCCTTGGAACCAATTTGGCTTCGGCCGAGGCCAAGCGCTTCATTCGCAGTGACGCCACGTCCGAAAACCGAAATGACCAGTATCTTGGTGAGTTCACACTGACCGCGGACTTGTTGGACTTGCCAGCGGGCACCTTCACGGTTGCTACGGGCGCCTCTTGGCGCCAGGAGCGTAGTGTATTCGAGCCTGACACGGCGTTGCGCCTCGGTCTTGGGCGCAGTGCACCCATTGTCCAAACGAAAGGCAGGTTTACGTCTGAGGAGTACTTGTTTGAATTTCTGTTTCCGATCTTTGGCGGCGATCTTCAAACTCGGTTCATGCGCGAACTGACGCTCGAGGGGAACTTCCGCGTGATGGACAATGACCGCTCAGGCAAGGCGGATGCCGGAACATGGGCGTTGACCTATCGTCCGTTCGACTGGTTGAAATTCCGTGGAAACTACACGAACTCGTTGCGTGCTCCGGCTCTGACAGAGCAGTTCCTGCCGGCGTCGACGACCTTCTCAACCGCCGCCGATCCCTGCGATTCCACGCTTATCGACTCAGGCCCCAATCCAGCCACGCGTCGCGCCAATTGCGAGGCTGAATGGCTTGCGCGCGGATATACAAGTAATCTGGGGACTTTCATTTCAAACGCTCGTCTCGCTACGGTTCGCGGCCAAACTGGAGGGAACCCAAATCTCGTTCCGGAAACGTCGACGGCGTTCAGCTACGGTTTTGTGCTGCAGCCAGACTGGTTCTTGGACGATTTCGCACTGGCCGTTGATTACACGAAGATCAATGTAACCGGAGCCATCTCAAACCTGAACCTGCTCGCCATCATGCAACAGTGCTACGATGCTACCAACCTGGCAGCGTGCCCGCAGAATTTTGTGTCTGGCGGCGCAGCTGGATTTGGCCGAGGGCCGGACGGCCAAGTACTGCTGCAGAACGCGTTTAATGCCGGTTTTATCAACGCCGGATACTTGAACTATGACGGCATAACGGCTTCGCTCGACTGGAGAATTGGGCTCAATCATACGGCAGAATGGCTGGGGCATCCGGTCGGCGGCGACATCGGCGATCTTAGGGTGGGCGTGTCATATCAATACTATGACAATGTCGAGACTTCTATCTCAGGCCTTCGGAACCTCGACAACAACCCCAACAACACCGAGATCGGCTTCCCCGAACACTCGTTCACGCTCAATCTGCTATACTCCCTGGGTGAAGTTAGTGCGCTTTGGCAGATGCAGTACCAGACCGAGCAGCAGTTCAACTACCTCAACACGGACGAGACCCAGGACATCCGCTTTGTCGACGACTACCAACTTCACAATGCAACCTTGCGTTGGGACATCAACGACAACCTTCAAGCTCAGGTGATCGTCAATAACATATTCAACACTGCCCCACCGTTCCCGATCGGGCCGGAGGCGGCTGCCATTGGAGTGTATGATCTGGTCGGAAGGTCGTACACGATCTCTGCCACGACGAAATTCTGAGCCCTCGCTCGGAAGACCCCGAACCCGATGGCGTCCATCGGGTTCGGTTTGACTACGACTAACCCAAAAACAATCAACTTCCGGCGGGCCGTTTGCCCGCCTTTTTCTGTGGCATATGCCGGTCAAGAGCGGCCCCTCGTCTTTCGCGTCTTGATCGAATAAAACCCCGGGCCTGGCTCGCGCCCACCGCACACAGAGGCCCGCTTGATGAAAACCGACCAGCCTGTCGCCATTCGCCGCGAAGATTATCGTCCTGCGCCCTATCGGGTGGTGCGGACGGCGCTTGAGTTTCTGTTGGAGCCTGCGGCGACGCGGGTGCATGCGACGCTTGATATCGAGCCGAACCAGGACCGGCCGGGGGCCTTGGAGCTGCACGGCGAGCATTTGAAGCTTGTCGACATCAAGATCGAAGGGCGGCCGTTGGCGAAGGACGCTTATGCGGTGACCGACGATAAGCTCATCATCAAGGCGCCGCCGGCGACGCGGTTCCGGCTGGATACGACGGTTGAGATCAATCCGCTGGCGAACACGGCGTTGTCGGGACTTTATATCTCGGACAATATGTTCTGCACGCAGTGCGAGGCGGAAGGGTTCCGGCGCATCACCTATTCGCTCGACCGGCCGGACAATATGTCGGTTTACTCCGTGCGCATGGTGGCCGACCGGGCGCATTATCCCGTGCTGCTGTCGAACGGCAACGAAGTGGCGCGCGGCACGCTGCCGGGCGGGCGGCACTTCGCCGAGTGGCAGGATCCGTTTCCCAAGCCGTCTTATCTGTTCGCGCTGGTCGCTGGCGATCTGGCGCATGTCGAGGATCACTTCACCACCATGTCGGGGCGGCGGGTGAAGCTCGGCATCTATGTGACGCACGGGAACGAGGACAAGGTTTCGTTCGCCATGGGCGCCTTGAAGCGTTGCATGAAGTGGGACGAGGACGCGTATGGGCGCGAGTACGATCTCGACGTGTTCAACATCGTGGCCGTCAGCGCGTTCAATTTCGGCGCGATGGAGAATAAGGGCCTCAACATTTTTAACGACAAGCTGATCTTGGCGCGGCCCGACACGGCGACGGACACGGACTACGATTTGATCGAAGCGGTTGTGGGGCACGAGTATTTTCACAATTGGTCGGGCAATCGCATCACGTGCCGCGATTGGTTTCAGCTGTCGTTGAAAGAAGGCTTCACCGTATTCCGCGATCAGTCGTTCTCGGCCGACATGCGCTCGGCGGCGGTGGAACGCATCGGCGACGTGCGCGCGCTGCGCTCGCGCCAGTTCCAAGAAGACGGCGGCCCGCTGGCGCATCCGGTGCGGCCGGATGCTTACGTCACGATCGACAATTTCTATACCGCAACGGTTTATGAAAAAGGCGCCGAGCTGTGCCGCATGGTGCGCACCATTTTGGGGCCTGAGGCGTTTCGCAAAGGCTCGGACCTTTATTTTGCGCGCCACGACGGCACGGCGGCGACGTGCGACGACTTCATCAAGGCGATGGAAGATTCGAGCGGCGTCGACCTGGCGCAGTTCAAGCTGTGGTACGCGCAAGCCGGCACGCCGCAGGTGAAGGCGCACGGCACGTATGACGCGGCTTCGAAGAGCTATGCGTTGACGCTGGAGCAGAACTTGACGGCGGCGCCGGGTCAGAGCGCGACTGCGCCTATGCATATACCCGTCGCGGTCGGCCTTGTCGGGCGCAATAGCGGGCGCGACTTGAAGATTGCGCTCGATGGCGGTGCTGCTGCCGAGACGCTGGTGTTGAATCTGCGTCAGGGCAAGCAGACGTTCAAACTCACGGGCGTGAGCGAAGTGCCGGTGCCGTCGATCGGGCGCGGTTTTTCGGCGCCGGTTCGCTTTGCGATGGAGCTTAGCGGCGAGGACCGCGCGTTCCTGATGGCGAAGGATTCCGATTCCTTCAATCGCTGGGAGTCGGGACAGAAGCTCGCAACCGAACTCTTGGTGCGGATGACGAATGAAGCGCGCGCCGGCAAAGCGCCGAAAGTCGATCAGCTGTTCGTCGACGCCTTTGGCGAGTTGTTGCGCGACGCACGCAAGGATCCGGCGTTCACGGCGATGGCGGTGCAATTGCCGACCGAAATGGAGTTGGCGCAGATCATCGACGACGCCGATCCCGATGCCATTCACGTCGCGCGCGAGACGCTGCGCAAGTCGTTGGCGGCGACGCATGGCGGCGCGTTTCGCGACATCTATCAGTCATTGAAAAGCAACGAGCCCTACTCGCCCGATGCGGCGCCTTCGGGGCGGCGGGCGCTGCGGAATATGTGCCTGCGCTATTTGACCGCGGACGATACGGCGGCAACGCGGGCGCTGGCGTTCGAGCAGTTCCGCTCGGCCGACAACATGACCGATCAAGCCGGCGGCTTGGCGCCGCTGACGGATATGAGCGGCGAGGAACGCGATACGGCGCTGAAGCAGTTCTACGAACGGTGGAAAAACAACCCGCTGGTCATCGACAAGTGGATGTCGTTGCAGGCGATGTCGAGCCGGCCGGACACGCTTTCGCACATCGAAAGCTTGACGAAGCACCCTGCGTTCAACATCGAAAACCCGAATCGCGTCCGTGCCTTGGTGGGCGCGTTTGTCATGAACAATCAACTGCGCTTCCATGCGGCGGACGGCGCGGGATACCGATTCCTGGCCGACCGCGTGCTGCAGCTCGACGGCTTAAACCCGCAGGTTGCCGCGCGTTTGTGCGGGGCGTTCGAAACATGGCGCCGCTTCGACGGCAAGCGCCAAACCTTGATGCGCGAACAGCTGATGCGCATCAAAAACGCACCCGGCCTTTCGCGCAACGTTGCGGAGATTACGGAGAAGACTTTGGGCTGAGAGTCACTTTGGCCACAAACGCTTACCGAGTGTTGCAGAATGTGCTCACAGGGGATGACAAGGCCCGGGTCGCAGACATAATCGACCCGGGGACCTGATTCGAGTTGACACAGTCTGAAATGGCAATCGCCACACCCATCTACAGCGGCGCATCCCAGGAACGTGCAAATATTGCGCGCCCGCGAACGATGTCGAGAAGCGGAACGACACTGTGGATCGTTCTGGGTACGCTTGCCGTGGTTTTGTCGGTCGCTGCCGCCGCCGCGCTGCAGATGCGCAAGGACCATGCGCTTGCGCTCGCTCAAATCGAGCGCGAATCCCAGGCCTTCATTTCGCTTTCCGGCGCGCTGGTTGGGGCGGCGCTCGACCGCACGCAGGTTACCGTCATGCGCGCCTCGCGGGGAGCACAGGGCCTTGCAATTGCCGGCGCCGATCCGGCGCTTGTGAACGTCATCGTGACCGACGCGCAAGGCAATGTGAGCTGGGACCGAAACGGCGCACCGGCCGATTTGCGGAAATTGTCGGACACCGCCTTGTTGCAGCGCTTTGCCGCCAGGCAAGACGCCGTGCGTTTTATGTCGGGAACTTTGACGGACGCGGAAACCGGCAAGAGTTCGATGGCCATCGTGATGCGCGGCGACGTGCTGCCGGGACAATTCATTTTTGCGCTGATCGATCCGAGATTTCTGAACAACTTGCTTGAGAGCGCACAGGGCAGCCGCGGGCTTAGCGTCGTCTTGGCCGACAGCCAAATGCACAAAGTCGCGGGGACGCAAATCGACGACGCGCTGTATCAAACAGCGGCGGCGGCGCTGCCGACGAACGTGACGACGAGTCCGGCGCTGCGTTACGTGACCGACGACAACGGCACGCATTATCTTGCGACGGCACGGCTGATACCGGGCTACGACTTGCAACTGATCACGGTCGAGCGCGCGGCCGATGCGCTGTCGCAGTGGTATGAGTCGCTACCGCTTTATTCCATCATGATTTTTGGACCCAGTCTTTTGGGTGCGGCGCTGGCGTGGGCTTTGCTGAATCAAATCGAACGCACCTCGCGCGCGGACGGCGTGCTGCGGCGGACGGAGGAGCGTTTCGAACTTGCGGTCAGCGGTGCGAAATGCGGGATTTGGGACTGGGACATTTCCAACCGGCGCATCTTTTGGTCCGGGGCGATGAATGCGCTGATCGGGCGGGGAAAGCAGCCGCGCATCGTGGCGCTCGAAGATGTCGAAGCGATGATGCACCCCGACGACCGGTATATGTTGTCGTCGATCGAAAACGCGATCCGCAACGGTGCCGCGAGTTACGACAAGTCATTCCGCTTGCAACATACCGACGGGCACTGGGTGTGGATGCGCGCGAAGGGCCAGCACTACCGGACGATCAGGTCGGAAGGCGGAAGGTTGTCCGGCATCGTGCTCGACATTTCCGATCAGAAGGACGCCGATCAGCGCGTGGACACGGCCGAACGCGTTCTTGAGGCCGCATTTGAAAACGCAGCCGAGGCTTTTGCGCTGTGGGACAGCGACGACCGGTTGATGCTGTGCAATCGCCGCTTTTTGGAATTCTACGGCCTTGCCGACGCCAAGCCCGGCGAAGCGCGGCAGGACATTTTCGCGCGGGCAAGCGCACCGTTGGAAAATGCCGATCCGCAGCACATGTTCGAGTCTTTCGATTCAAGCGGGAGCAGCGGCACAATCGAGTTGCAGCGCGCGGGTGGACGTTGGCTGCTGCTCAGCGAGCGCCGGGCGCTCGACGGCGGCAAGATTTCGGTTGCGACGGACATTACGGCGCTGAAGGCGCACGAGGACGAGTTGGAAACGTCGCGGGCGCGGCTTGAAGCGCAGACGGGCGAGCTGGGCGTGATCGCGACCAAGCTCGAAGCGGAAAAGACGCGCGCCGAACAGGCCAATCAGACGAAGTCGGAATTCTTGGCCAATATGAGCCACGAGTTGCGCACGCCGCTGAACGCGATCATCGGGTTCTCGGACGTGATGCGCAACCAGATGCTGGGCGGCTTGCCGGACCGCTATGTGGAGTACGCCGCCGACATCCATCGCAGCGGGCAGCAGTTGCTCGATCTCATCAACGACATACTCAACATGTCGCGGATCGAGACGGGCAAGCTCGACCTTGAAATCGCGGCGACCGACATCTCGGTTCTGGTCAACGACGTCATCAAGACCATGGAGCCGCGCGCGAAAGAGTCCGAGCTCGAGTTCCGGGTGAACCTGCCGGTGCTGGCGCCGGTGCTCGCCGACAAGCGCGCGATCAAGCAGGTCCTGCTCAATATCGTTTCGAACGCCGTCAAGTTCACGCCGGCCGGCGGCTTCGTCACCATCGAGACGCGCGCGGAGAACGGCGGCGTGACGATATGGGTGCACGATACGGGTATCGGCATCGCGCAGAGCGATATTGCGCGCGTGGTCAAGCCGTTCGAGCGCGTCGAGACGTCGGCGATGGGCCGTAGGCGCAGCGGCGTGGGACTTGGCCTTGCGGTGTCGACGGCTTTGATCGAGTTGCACGGCGGCAGGCTTACGCTCGACAGCGAGTTCGGTATCGGCACCAGCGTCTGTTTCACGCTGCCCTTCGCCACCGCCCACTAGGCGCCGCCGACAAACGTCACATGTACCAGTCGTATTCGTGCGCCGGGATGAGGTTCCGGAAGCGGTCGAGTTCCGTGCGCTTTGTGGCGCAGTATTGGTCGACGTAAGTCGGGCCCAAATATTCGCGCATGATCGAACCGTTCTCGAGGGCGAGAAGGGCCGAATCGATGTTGAAGGGCAGCGTTTGATCGAAGAAAGCGTTGGCGTTGCCGTCGAAGGGTTGGCCCGGATCGATTTGATGGCTGATGCCGTGGTGAATGCCCGCAAGCACGGCGGCGATGACGAGATAGGGGTTGGCGTCGGCACTGGCGACGCTGTGTTCGATACGGCGCGC
>JAIOQG010000088.1 GCA_021413465.1 Alphaproteobacteria bacterium
CGGCTCCACCGCCCCGCGTGCGCTCAAAGTCGCGACGCTGAGCTTGATGCGCGTGGGAATTTGTTCGGACTGATCGAAATAGGTGGTCGCCCCCTCCGAAAGTCCCTCGCCTTCCAGAGCGACAATGCCCTGATAGGTCTCCATGTCGCCGCCCGGATCGATGGTAATAGCAAGCGACCCCTTCCCCACCAATGCCGAGAACGCAGGCATCGGACCCAATGCGTCCACCGCCGCGCGATCGAACATGGCACACGCGCGCAGCGTACCGGGCGACGTGAAATCGGCAACGATCATGCGCAAAGGGCCGTCGCTGCGTGTCTGCAGCGTCAATGTACCGTCGATCTTGATCGACGACCCGAGCAGAGAAACCAGCGCTAGCGCTTCGCCCACAACGCGCGACACGCTGTCGGGATAACCATGGGCAGCAAGAACGCGGTCGGCCAAATCGGTCAGATGCACGATCCGCCCGCGAACGTTCATGCCTTCGATTTGGAAACTGCGAACGAAATCGGGTGCGCTCACGTCAACGCCCAGACCAAAACGCTTTTTTGCGAATGAAGCCGGTTTTCAGCTTCGTCGAACACTGCCGACTGGGGCCCGTCGAATACGCCGTCGGTAACCTCTTCGCCGCGATGGGCGGGCAGGCAATGCATGAAAATTGCATCCTTGCCGGCCGCCGCCATCAATCGTTCGTCGACGCGATAGCGCGCCAGCGCATTGTGCCGCGAGCGCGTTCCGCCTTCGCCCAACTGATCGGCCTCCGACATTTGCACCCAAGTGTCGGCAACAACCGCATCGGTGCCCGCCACGGCATCGAACGGGTCGCGAACGATGTGAACCTTTCCGCTTTCTTTTTTCGCCCAAGCCATCAATTGAGGCTCTGGCGACGCCTCTGGCGGACACGCGACGCGCAGTTCGAACCCAAACCGGACGGCGGCGTGGATCCAAGAGGCGCACACATTGTTCCCGGCGCCAGACCACGTCACGACGCGCCCCGCAATCGGCCCGCGATGCTCCTCGAACGTCATCACATCGGCCATCAACTGACAGGGATGTGTCTTGTCGGTGAGGCCGTTAATGACCGGAACCGTCGCGTGCTGCGCCAACTCGATCAGACTTTGATGCCGTTTCGTGCGTAGCATGATGACATCGACATAGCGCGACAAAACCTGTGCCGTGTCGCCGACGGTTTCGCCGTGGCCGAACTGCATGTCGCGTCCGTCGAGGAACATAGTGCCGCCGCCGAGTTGGCGCATGCCCATTTCAAATGAAATCCGCGTCCGCGTGGACGGCTTCTCGAAAATCATCGCGAGCATGCGTCCGGCCAGCGGTGTCGCATCGTCCAATGCGCCCTTTGGACGGCCCTTGCGCGCCGCCTTCATGCGCTTGGCCTCGTCGATCATCTTGCGCAGCGTAGGGCCATCGAAGGCGTCGAGATCGAGAAAGTGCTTTGCGGTCATGACTTTGGCAGGCGCATTCATTTCGCGGCATCCTTGGCGGGTCGATGGGTCAGGCTTAAGCAAGCGTCGTTCAATATTCCGATCGCCTCGCGAACATGCTCTTCGTTGATGATAAGAGGTGGCAGCAAACGCACGACATTATCGCCGGCGCCGACGGTCAGAAGACCGCGTTCGCGCAAGGCGTTCGCAAGCTCGGTATTCGGCACTTTGCACTTGAGCCCGAGAAGGAGGCCTTCGCCGCGAACCTCCTCGATCACCTCGCGATGTTTGTCCGCGATCATCCCAAGCTGTTGCTTGAGATAATTCGCGATCGCATTGACGTGCTCAAGAAATCCCGGCGCCAACGCGAGATCGAGCACCGCATTGCCGACAGCCATCGCTAGCGGATTGCCGCCGAATGTCGACCCGTGCGTACCCGCAACCATGCCGGCCGCAGCGCGCTCCGTCGCCAGGCAAGCGCCAACCGGGAAACCGCCACCCAGCGCCTTCGCGATTGCCATGATATCCGGCGTCACGCCCGACCACTCGTGCGCGAACAACTTGCCGGTTCGCCCCATGCCGCTTTGCACTTCGTCGAGCACCAGCAGAAGCCCGTGCTCGTCGCACAACGACCGCAATTCGCGCATGTGCTCGGGGGGCACGGGCCGCACGCCCCCCTCGCCCTGCACCGGCTCGATTAAAATGCCGGCTGTCTCTGGACCGATGGCGCGTTTCACCGCGTCCATGTCGCCGAACGGGACCTGGTCGAAGCCGTCGACCTTCGGTCCGAAGCCTTCAAGATACTTCTTCTGCCCGCCCGCAGCGATCGTTGCCAGCGTGCGCCCGTGAAACGCACCTTCGAACGTGATGATACGAAAACGCTGCGGCTCTCCGCGCGACGCGTGAAACTTGCGCGTCATCTTGATGGCGCACTCAAGCGCCTCCGCACCCGAATTGCAGAAGAACACGGTGTCGGCAAATGTGGCCGCAACGAGACGCTCGCTGAGCTGCTCCTGCCCCGTCACCCGATAAAGGTTCGATGTGTGCCACAGCTTCGCCGCCTGCGCCGCCAGGGCCGCTATCAAATGCGGGTGGGCATGGCCGAACGCGTTGACTGCGATGCCGGCACCGAAATCGAGGTACTTCCGGCCGTCCGTTGCGAACAAATACGGCCCTTCGCCCCGCTCGAAAGCCACTTGGGCTCGCGCGTAGGTCGGCAACAGCGGTGAGATCACGGGAGTCCCTTTGCTTGGCACGGAAATCCCCGATTTCCGCGAAAGATTCAGTATTTGGTGCGACGCGCCGCACTGTCAACGACCCATATTTAGTCGTTAACCATTGTGCTCCAACTACAACAATCCCCAATAACTACATCTGGTTACAAGCAAATCATCTTGTGGTTCAGCCGCCTACCCATACTATAGAAAGTCTTAACCATGCCTGTCCGAGTGGAGGAAGTTCTGTATGGGTTGGACGGATGAACGCGTTGAGCAACTCAAACAGTTGTGGGCGGATGGCCTCAGCGCCAGCCAAATTGCGCGCCAGATGGGCGGCGTAACCCGTAACGCGGTGATCGGCAAAGTGCATCGTCTGGGTCTGGCCGGACGCGCCACACCGGCCCGCTCCGAGCGGCCCCGCATGCAGGTGGCACGCCGAGTGGTTCGTCCGCGTTTGGCACCAGTGATCCAGGCGCCGATTGTGGAAAAAGATCCCGTCATCGACGATCAGGGCCGCAAAACGACGGTCCTCACGATTTCAGATCGCATGTGCAAATGGCCGATCGGCGACCCGTCGACCACGGAATTCCATTTCTGCGGACATCCGCCGAAAGTTGGCTCACCCTACTGCGAAGCGCATTGCGTCAAGGCCTTCCAGCCTTCGCAGAGCCGCCGCGACCGCGAGCGCGACAAAGATTACCGCCGCTACTTGGCTCAAAGCTGAGAGCCGCCCAAGTTTGAGGGGACGAAACAAGGGTTCATCCGACGGGTGGACCCTTTTTCTATAGCCCCAAGTCTCGCAGCAGCCGAATGGCCCGTCAGCTTCAAGTTTTGAACGAATCGTCGAGCGAGTACCCGGCAGAGCGTACGGTGCGGATTGGATCGGCCTGTCCCGGTTCATTGAGTGCTTTTCTTAACCGCCCGATATGCACATCGACGGTTCGCGCGTCGACATAGACGCCCGATCCCCAAACGGCATCGAGCAATTGCTCGTGGCTGAACACGCGCCCGGGATGCTGCATCAAATGATCGAGCAAGCGGTACTCGGTCGGTCCCAGATGAATGTCTTTGTCGCCACGCTTGACCCGGTGTGCCGACCTATCGATGGACACTTCGCCGAAGGACACCACATCTTCCGAAAGCGCCGGACGAATGCGGCGCAACACCGCGCGCATGCGCGCCAATAGCTCCGTCATAGAAAACGGCTTGGTGATGTAGTCGTCGGCTCCCGTATCGAGGCCGCGAATGCGATCGCTTTCTTCCCCGCGCGCGGTCAGCATAATGATCGGCACGTTGCGCGTCTCCGCACGGCTTCTTAAGCGGCGGCACACCTCGATCCCGGAGACCTTGGGTAACATCCAGTCGAGGATGACGAGGTCGGGAATATCTTCGTCCGCCAGCATCAAGGCTTCGTCGCCATCCCTGGCTTCCACCGCGCGATAGCCTTCTTTTTCGACATTGTAACGCAGCAAAGTCATCAGAGGCGCTTCGTCCTCGGCAATCAGGATCAAAGGCTTGCGTGACATCGCCACGCGGACGGATGCTGGTCCGGAATCAAGGCTTGTCATGAGGTCCAATGCTCGTTGAGGACGTGATATCGCTCTTAGGGCGCGCTTCGCCCATCTTGGCGCCGGTGACGACGTAGTGAACGATCTCGGCGATGTTCGTCGCGTGGTCGCCGATCCGCTCGAAATTTTTTGCGATAAAAAGCAAATGCGTCGAAGGGCCGATCTTCCGCGGATCTTCCATCATGTAGGTCAAAAGTTCGCGGAATAACGAGTTATAAAGCTCGTCGATCTCTCCATCGCGCTTCCAAACGGTGACGGCGGCATTGGCGTCGCGTTGCGCATAGGCGTCGAGAACGTTCTTGAGCTGAGCCAACGCTTGCCGGCCCATACGGGCAAGTGCTTGCGTCAGGTGCTGATCCGGCGCATCGCGCGACACGGCGAGCGTGCGCTTGGCCACGTTCTTGGCCAAATCGCCGATACGCTCCAAATCGGAGGAAATTTTCAACGCCGCCAGTGTCTCGCGCAAATCGATTGCGAGTGGCTGGCGCAACGCCAGAAGGCGCATGGCTTGCTGCTCAATCTGTAATTCGAGCTGATCCACGCGCGCATCCAGCGCCACCGTTTGCTCCGCCAACGCCATGTCGCGCCGCACGATGGCGTCAATCGAATTGGCAAGTTGCGTTTCGCACATACCGCCCATCTGGACGATGCCGGTGCTCAAAGCTTCAAGCTGATCGTGGAACGATTTTACGATGTGTTCGGACATGCCTGCCTCTTGGCTATGGGCCAGTGTGGTCGTTTGGGTCATACTGGCCGTTCTTCGCAAGCTGAGGCTGCCGACGGCACCTCACTACGGCCTTTGCACTGCCCTATTGTGACAGAAAATCTATACTTTTATGACGCCGTCAACAGCCCTGTCGGCGGCATGTCACCGACGCCTGCCTGGGTGGCCAGAGGCAGAAAAACGGTAAACGTCGAGCCGTAGTCCGGTTTGCTTTCGATTGCGATCCGGCCGCGGTGCCTGTTGACGATGTGTTTAACGATGGCAAGGCCGAGCCCGGTACCGCCGATAGCCCGGCTGCGCCGGACATCCACCCGGTAAAAGCGTTCGGTAAGACGCGGTAAATGCTCTCGTGCGATCCCCTCGCCCCGATCGCTGACGGAAACGTAAACGGCCGGTGACGGACCCGGCTCGCCCTGTGCTGCGCGTCGCGTCCCAAGCTCGATTGTAATGGCGGTCTGCGGCCGTCCGTACTTGATCGCGTTGTCGACCAAGTTCTGAAACACCTGATAAAGCTCGTCGCGATCGCCCACAACGTTGGGCAAGGACGATGGTTCCACAATGTCGATCTGCATATTAGCGGCCTGAGCGACCGGAGACATCGCGTTGGCGATTTCTTCGATAACGTCGCCGATGTTGACGCTGCCGCCCGGACGAACGTGCTCGTTGAGTTCGATGCGCGTCAGCGACAACAGGTCATCGATCAACCGCCGCATGCGCGTAGCCTGCTCGGCCATAATGCCAAGGAAACGCTCCTGCGCCTCCGGATCGTCCTTCGCGTGCCCGCGCAGCGTATCGATGAAGCCGGTCAGCGAAGCCAGCGGCGTGCGCAACTCATGGCTCGCATTGGCAACGAAATCCGCGCGCATTTGTTCGACGCGTTGCGCCTTCGTCAGATCGCGCAACACGATCAGTGCCGCCCGCAGCGAACGGTCGTCGCCTTCGATCGGGGTGATGTAAGCCTCGAACATCTGCTCGGGCGACGACACGATCGGAAACTCGACGCGCTGCGCGCCTCGCCCGGCCAGAACCTGATCGAGCGCGCCCAACACCTGCGGCGCCCGAATGACGCTAGCCAAATGCTTGCGCGGCTCTGCCACGCCGAACACCTGCTCCAAGCTATCGTTGACCGCCACGATACGCCCGGTTTGATCGGTCAGGATCGCGGGATCCGGCAAACAGCGCACGATGTCGGACGGCACGTAGTCGGCTTTGATGACGGTTGGCCGAGGTTGCAGCACCGCCTCCACTTTGGCGGCGGGCGCTGGCATGGGCGTAGAGGGCGCCGCCACATCAGGCAGACTGCGCACATAACCAAGCCGCGCCAAGGCAAAGGCCGTGATGGCTAAGCCCAGCACCAAACAGAACATCCACTGCCCGGTCCACATGGCCAAGATGGCCAGCGCTAGCCAAGCCGAGATCAACGTCCACTTGATATCGTCGAGACGCACGCCCATCGGCGACTTCGGCCGCTTGCGATCCGGCACAGCAGCGCCGGACGCGGAAGCGCCGGCGGCTTGCGATGTCCCACCAGATTGTGTGCGGTTTGCACCGCCGGCCGCATTCGGGGGGATTGCGGCCCCATCACCAACTGACATGTCAAAACCCTCGCCCGCGTCCAACCCGACCTCCCCCCGGAGTCGATTGTCGCGCGGCTCACGCACATACAACCACAACATGCCGGCCGCCGCGAGCTTGGCAAGCACCGCGGCGGCAAACACAATTTCGAACCCTAGCGCACTGGCCGCGATCCCGCCCGCAATCGGCCCTAACGCCTGCACCAGCGATTGCGCCGAGTTAACCATCGCAATGCGAAGCGGCAAATCGGCGCGCGATCCGAATTCGAGCACCATGTTTTGCGCCGCGATCAGATACCCCGAATAGCCGGCGCCGATACCCACAAAGCAAAACAGAATTGAATTTTGCTCTTTCGAAACGATGAGGGCAATCGTTGCCCCCGCCCACAAAAGCAGCGCCGGGACAAAGACCGCTTTAAATCCGAGCCGGTCCGCAAGCGCGCCCCAGATCAAATTCGCTGCCGTCTGCGAGACCAGAAGCGCCAATGACAGACTGGCGAGCACCCCACCTGTCAGGCCCAAAGTTTTGCCGGCAAACAGAATGTAAAAGGGCATCGCCAAGGTACCCAGCGTGGCCAACGCCTGCGCCCAAAAGTACATCGCGAACGCCGGATCATGGCGCAGCATGCTCGGAATGTCGGCCAAGCGCTCACCGACACTGACGGCAGGACGGACACTGGGCGCGTCCGGCTCGCGCACGAAATAAAGCAACGTCAACCCCGCCGACGTCAAAAGAAACGCGAGCAGAAATGTCGACGCATATCCGTTGCCGAGCATGTCCGTCTCAACAAGATATTTTCCGCCGACGAAGGCCACACCCGCCGCCGTCATCCCGCCCAGGAAATTTCGCAGGCCGATCATCATGCCGCGCCGGTCCGCCGGAATGGTTTTTGTCAGCAACACGTTCCACAGCACGTTTTGCATGCCCGAAAAAACGCCGAGTAACCCGAGGAAGGCGGCAAACACATACAATGTGATGTTGGGTGGCAAGAAAAAGCCGGCAAGCGCCAGTCCCAAAACGGACAGTCGCATCATCCATCCGTAACGAATTCCCAAACCGACAATACGCCGGCGATGCTCGATGGCGGTGGCACCGAACACGCTGCTGAAAAACGCGCCAAAATGTTGCGCCGACAACGCAAGACCGACAACGGTGGTCGAACCGGACAAGAGGTACAGATAGGCGGGAACGAATGTCGGCGCGTTCACCAGACGAAACCCCGTCATCGCCAACATGCCGTGCGCAAGTTGGCTGACATAGTTTCGTGTCAGATTGGCGGCCACTTCCTCTTGGAACTTGGCTTCTGCACTGGCATCTGCGTTCACGAGTGGGCGGTCATCCGTTTTACATCGTTTCAATGGGGCCGCGACAAAATCCGGGCGCGAGTGGCCACAACGGAATTCACCTGCTCCGGCTTGGTCGGCCCGACAATAGCGGACGCGACGGGCTCTGACCTAGCAGCCGCAAGATCGCCTCGTCGAGAACTGATTTGCCGCGCCCGCGCGCAAATCCCTCTCCAGCTTCAATGATGGTAAAATTTGCCGCCCTCAAACTCCGTGCGCTTTGAACCAAGCAAGACAGCGCGTCCATGCGTCCTTGGCCGCGGCTTCATTGTAGGTTGGGCGATAGTCGGCCAAGAACCCATGATCGGCGCCCGGATAGACGACGATCTCTGATTTCATGTCGCCTGCCGCTTTCAACGCTGCACGCATGGCATCGATTTGGTTGACTAGGATTCCCTTATCGAGCTCGCCATACAGACCAAGCACTCGGCCCTTGATCTCGGCCGCCACTTCGACGGGATGCTTCGGCTGAGTATTGCCTTCTTTGCGCACCATGTGGCCGTACCAAGCCGCCCCCGCCTTCACCGCAGGGTTATGTGCCGTGTAAAGCCATGTGATGCGCCCACCCCAACAGAAGCCTGTCACGGCCAACCGCTTGACGTCGCCGCCATTCGCAGCCGCCCATTTCGCCGTCGCATTGAGATCGCTCATCACGGTGTTGTCGTCGACCTTGGAAACGATTTCCGTCACAAGCTTTTGAATGTCGGTATAGGTCGATGGATCGCCCTGACGTGCGTACAGCGCCGGCGCAACCGCGAAGTACCCTGCCTTCGCAAAGCGGCGGCAGACATCCTTGATCCACTCGTGAACGCCGAAAATCTCCTGAACGACAAGAATGGTGCCAAGATTTGCACCCTTCGCAGGCTTCGCCCAATAGGCGGGAACCTCACCGTCGCTAACCGGGATTTTGACCTCCCCTGTCTCAAGCCCTGCGGCATCCGTCGTGATCGACGACGCCGCAATCGGTTGCACCGACAAGGCAAAGCCCGCCGCCAAACTGGAAATGGCAAAGGCACGCCGGTTGATGATGTCATGGCTCATGGCGAGAGGTGACCTTTTGCTGTCTAGACCTACGAGAAAGGCCGGGCATAACACCCGGCCTTTTGAACTCTAGCAAGAAGGCTTCCGGCGGGCGAGAGCCATGCGCCGCTTCTAGCGCAGGCGCCTGATTGACTCGGCCCTGTCGTTGAACCCGTAGACGAACAAGTTCGGCGCCGTTCGATCCAAAACGATGCAAAAGCCCCGATAATTCGGCTTGTCGCACAATTGCCAAACACCGCCTTGGATCACGACGCTCGAGGTCTGATTGCCGAACGCATAGGGGTTCAGATCGGGCACATCGGTCGCATAAGTGCGCGACGCCCCACCGAAAGCGGAATGCTTGTAGAGCGTAATCCGCCCGTATCCGCCGCCCTGCGCGCACACCAACCGTCCGCGCCAGTTCGAGACGTCGCCGCTGCATTGGCGCAAATCGAGCGAACTTTCCTGCCAGCGGCCGAAGGCATCTCGGCATTGCGCGTAGAGCACGCGGCCATAAACGCGCGAATTGCGGCAGCTCATGCGCCAATTGCCGCCCGGCAGACCGTAACCGCCGTGATTGTCGTCGTCATCGTCGTCGCGACGGCACCCAAGAATGCCGTTTTGATTGTAGATGTCGCCGCGGCAAGAACGGAAATTGTTGAGCTCCGTATAGCGCCAACGCCCATTGCGATCCTCGCACTCGGCCTGAAGCGTGCGGCCGTCGACGTCGATTCGCCGGCAAGTGTCGCGATAGCTGCCGCGCGGCGTCCAACCGCCGTCGTGATCGTTGTCGTCATCGTCGTTTTGGTCGTCGTCCCAGTCTTCGACGCATTTCAGACGGCCGTCGACATTGGCGATGTCGCCCCGGCAATCGTTGTAGTCGCGGAGCGTTGTGTAGTTGCTTTCGCCGTAACGCTTGCGGCACGTCGCCGACAACGTGGTTCCGTCCGTGTAAAAATCGCTGCACGATTGCTGATAGCTGCCGCGCGGAATGACGTCGGCATACGCGACGCCGCTGAGGCTCAGAAGGCCCGCAATGGCAGCGGTAATTCCTGTCACGAATTTCATTTTTCATACCCCGTCTTTACGAATGGCAGCCGAAGCCGACACCGCGGCGACCGCCTGCCAGTTTAGCATTCCACCGTCTGCCTGAATGCAGCATGACCGGATTGGGGCTGAAATGCGGCGTCGCGTCACGAGCCGCCCTCTCAGTGCCGCTTTTGCATGCGAACCCTACTCAACCTAATATCTGGTCGGGACCCCATGCGCGTGTTGATCGTCACACTTTGCCTTCTTCTCTCGGGCGTTGCAGTGCTGCGCGCAGCCCCTGTCGTGACTCACGCAGATTTGATCGTTGTCGAAAAAGCAAAGCGCAGCATGACGCTTTACGCCAACAAAAAGCCAATCAAGACCTACCGCATCGTCCTAGGCGGCAACCCCGTGGGCGACAAAGAACAAGAAGGCGACTCTCGAACCCCCGAAGGCCGCTACATCATCGACGCCAAGAATCCGAATTCTAGTTTTCACCTATCGTTGCATGTTTCCTACCCGGACAGGCAAGACCGGCTCGCGGCTCGACGCAAAGGCGTTTCCGCGGGAGGCGCCATCATGATCCACGGCTCGCCCGACTACATTGCGGCGCTCTACGCCACGGGCATCTACCCGGATTGGACGGCGGGGTGCATCGCCGTCAGCAACGCCGAGATCGAAGAAATCTTCGCCAGCGTTCGAGTCGGCACGCGGATCGTTATCACACCCTAACTCAGCATAGCGTCGACAAGGTCTTCAGGGGCAGACGATCCCCGCGGCAAGAGATAAATCGGAGCGCTGATAAATCGGCCGATCGATTGCGCGGTTTCCGTTGGCGGCACGGGACTGTCTTCGGACTCCGATAGCACCACAGCCCACGGCTCCCGCCCTCGTACGCTCAAGGCCTCGCACGCGGTGAGCGTATGGCTGATCGTGCCGAGATAGGTTCCCGCAACCAACACGATGCGCACATCGAGCGCCGTCATCAGATCCAAGTTCGTATACGCGTGCCCGAGCGGCGCCATCACCCCTCCCGCACCTTCGATCAGGCACAATCCATCCTCGACGTCGCTCGCCGTTCTGCAAAACTCGACGACCTCTTCGAACACAACGCTCCTGCCTTCGCGCAGGGCTGCCATATCGGGCGACAGAGCGGCAAGAAACCGCCACGGCGAAATCTCTTTCACCCGCGGTTCGTCGAACGGCAAGCCAAGGGCCCGCAAAATGAGCGCCGTGTCGCTATCTTCCGCAGCTTCGGGTCGATATCCGCTGATCACGGGCTTAATGGCATCGACGGCAACGTCTCGCCGCCTTAGCGCCTCGATCAGACCGCAGGTCAGATGGGTCTTGCCGATGCCGGTTCCGGTCGAGGTTACAAAATACGCCGTCATCGCGAGTGATCCCGCATCAGAGGCAGCACATCCACACGCACGGCATCGGCAAGCCGCATCACATCGTTCGAACTGTGATCGGCCGCAAAGGTAATGCGCAAACGTGCCGTGCCGTCGGGCACAGTCGGCGGACGAATGGCACTGACCATAAGGCCCTTTTCGGCCAGCAGATTTGAAGCGGCGAGCGCCGCCGCCGCACCGCCTAAAATCAACGGCACGATCGACGACTGAGGTTGCGCCAAGTTCAGCGCCGCAGCAAATGCACGCGCATTCGCGACCGGCTTGGCGCAAAGCGCCTTATCGTGTGCGATGATGTCGATACCGGCGATCGCCGCGCCAACCACGGCCGGCGGCAACGCCGTCGCGTAGATCAGCGAACGCGCGCGGTTGACCAAGAGATCGACAACGCTGCGGCTTGCCGCGATATAGCCGCCATAGCATCCAACCGCCTTGGACAACGTGCCCATTTGAATGTCGGGTGATACGCCCCAGTGCGTCGCGGATCCTCGCCCTTCACCGATCACGCCAAGACCATGTGCGTCGTCCGTCATCACCCAAGCATCAAAGTCACGCCCCAGCGCCACAATGTCCGGCAGCGGCGACACGTCGCCATCCATGCTGAACACACCTTCGGTCAAGATCAGGCAATTACGCGCACCGCCGCGATGCCTCAACAGCAATGTGCGCAGATGTTCTGCGTCGTTATGCCGAAACGTCTCTACCAGCGCCCCTGAGAGGCGTGCGCCAGAAATCATGCAGGCATGCGACAGTTCATCGGCAAGGATAAAATCCCCTTCGCCGGCAAGCGCAGGGATAGCACCCAGATTGGCAAGGTACCCCGAGCCGAAAACGAGTGCGGCCTCCGTTCCCTTTAACGCCGCGATTTTGTGCTCAAGCTCTCCATACAGCGGATGATTACCGGTCACGAGGCGCGACGCCCCGCCCCCTGCTCCATACCGCTCGACAGCGGCCACAGCAGCGGCCTTCAGTCGCGGGTCTTGGGCAAGACCTAAATAATCGTTCGAGCAAAAATTGACGAAGCCGCTTCCCGACCGCTCCAATCGCTGCCCCGACACTGACACGCTTTCATGCAGCGAGCGCCGCAGCGACTCGGATTCGAGCGCTACGAGTTTGCGGCGCGCAAAATCGTCGAGTGAGGTCATCCAATGATTGTAGAGACCTCACCCGGAAAACGAAACCGGCAGATTTCAGGCTACTTTAAATACTTGGCGAGAAACAATTCGAGCTCCCGCAACACGCGTTTGCTCGTTTCTGCACTGGTCAAGTGTTGATCGCCCCCCTCAAGAACGACAAATTCCACCGGCTTGCCTGCCTCTTTCATCGCGTCGGCCATTACGGCACTCTGGCGGATCGGAACCCGGGTGTCGTCCTTGCCATGAATGAGCAGCAGCGGTGCCCGGATCTTGTTCACATGCTTGACGGGCGACGTCGCAAGCAACCGCTCTCGGTCAGTCGTCGGATCGCCAATGAAGTCGCGCCATTCATCGCCCGCAAGATGGATCGAAGGTGCATCGCGCCGCAGGTCGCCGATCAATAGCAACAGATCAGATATTCCAGCACCCGCAACGCCACATTTATAAAGCTCCGGTGAGAAGGCAAGTCCGGCCATCGCCGCATAACCGCCATAAGACCACCCGAAAATGCAAACTTTCGACGCGTCGACTGTTCCATTTCCAATCAGGTATTTTACGCCGTCTGACATGTCATTTTGCATCTCAAGGCCCCACTTGAATCGGCCTGCTTGTTGGTGACGCGCGCCAAAACCGCTCGAGCCACGAAACTGCGGCTGCAGTACGGCATACCCGCGCGACGCCAAGAATTGCGCCCATGGATCGAACCCGTACCAGTCAATCTAGGCGGAAGCGTTAGATACGCAGGAATGGTGAACCCATCGCGCGCCTGATAGCTGAAGGACTTTACCGTCCCCAGATCGCTTGCGCTGATCCCGGAGTAACGTGATCCGATCTTGCTCATATCGGGGATCGTCATATCGACAAACTGATACACCCCGCCGGGGTTTTGAGTTCCTTCCACATAGGCGACAAACTTCTTGCGATCCGAGCTGACGGAAACAATGCTGACCTGCTCGCCAGGAAAAGTAGCAGCTAGGTCGGCCTGCATTTGCGCGTAATCGCGATCGAAATATTCGGCGGTCGAAAAGTCGTCAATGTAAGAGACCCCGACAGCTTGTCTCGAATAACCGTCAACCAACAAATCATCGGCATCGACGCGTGCATTCTGAAACACAAGGCGTCCCAACGCGTAAGTTTTTAAATCGAATTCATAGATCGCGTACTTGTCTCCACCGTTGCGTGTGACGACGTAGGCCGTGTCGGGTTTGGTGCCGACAGCGAGAAAGCCAATCAAGCGCGCCGGATCTGTAACGCTGTCGGAGTTGTAGACCTCTTGCCAATCGTTCGAGCCGCTGATCCGGGCAAAAACGGTACGCCGTCCGCTTTGCACGTCTTTATCCACGCGCATGCTGAGTTTGCCGGCGGCATCCGCGAACCAACCTTCGGTGCGCGCATTTCCTGCCTCGAACCGCTCGAACTTGCCGGTTGCCGCGTCGACAGAAAACACATCCAAACTGGTGAGCTGGATGTCCCTAATGTGCGAGTCCACATAATGGTTCGGGCTCTTCAAGTTGAGGGCTGCAAACAACAAGTGCTGACCATCGGCCGCGCGGCCGATGAAACCGACACCTGTAATATTGCCGATGTCCTTGTAATCGGCCATCAACTCTTGCGTATCTTGGCAATTCGTATCAACCGAAATGTATCGATAAATCTCGTCCGTATATTGTGGATCCTGACGCGCACGGTCACCCACATAGGTGAAACTCACTTTCACAATCAAGCGGCTGGAATTGGCCCAAAAGACGTCTCGAACCTTCGCTTTGCCGCCGCTGAAGCCGCAACTCCCGCCGCCGACTTTTGTAATCCGTACACCGCCGGTGTCGCCAAGCGGCACCGACATCGCCAAAAATTTGCCATCCGGAGAGAGGCTGACATTGGCCAATTCAGGCCTTGCGCCATAAACATCCGCACTGGGCGCGGCGAACGCTGGCCCCGCACTAAAACTGGCTGCCGTCAACGAAACCAAAAGACCGGCAAATGAAACACCGCGCATACCCACACCCTTTGCACCAAAAACCCTAAGCTCTCGGGCGTCATTCAAATGGAGCTGGCCTGGAAACTCAAGGCACGCCAGAGCAAATGTTTCGGCGCGGCGCTCCTTTTTCGACCGATCGAGCTTTCTTGACGCGGACGCCTGCACACCTATGCTGCGCCCCGCTCGCCAACCCACCGAACCGGCACAAATGACCCTTGAAACCCTGACTGCGCCCAGAATATCTACCGTCGCGTCACCATCGCAGAAATCGAACGAATGGACCGCCGCGCAGGCGCGCGCCCTGTTCGAGCTCCCTTTTGCGGACCTTATTTTTCGCGCACAAACCGTCCACCGCGCGCACTTCGACGCCAACGAAGTGCAGATGTCGACGCTGCTGTCGATCAAGACCGGCGGCTGCCCCGAAGATTGCGGCTATTGTAGCCAATCGTCGAAATTCGACACCGGCCTCAAGGCGACGAAGCTGATGGCGTTGCAAGAGGTGATCCAGGCCGCCGCGGCGGCTAAGGCCGGCGGTGCCTCGCGCTTTTGCATGGGCGCCGCCTGGCGCGAACCCAAAGACCGCGACATTGACGTGTTGTGCGACATGATCCGCGAGGTAAAGGCGCAAGGCCTCGAAACTTGCATGACCTTAGGCATGCTCACTGAGCGTCAGGCCAAGCGCCTCGCCGAGGCCGGCCTAGAATACTACAACCACAACATCGACACCGGACCCGAGTACTACGAAAAGATCGTTACAACCCGCACGATGCAGGACCGCCTGGACACATTAAGCCACGTCCGCGATGCAGGCATGGCGGTATGTTGCGGCGGCATTGTCGGTATGGGCGAAACGAATGACGACCGCATCAGTATGTTGGTCACGCTCGCCAATCTTCCAAAACACCCCGAGTCGGTTCCCATCAACGCGCTGATGCAGGTCAAAGGCACGCCTTTGGGCACGAGCACGCCGATCGAGGGGTTTGATTTCGTTCGCACCGTCGCCACCGCGCGCATCATGATGCCGACATCCGTCGTCCGCCTGTCCGCTGGACGCGAGCACATGAGCGAAGAGCTGCAGGCGCTGTGTTTCCTCGCCGGCGCGAACTCGATCTTCATCGGTCCAAAGCTTCTCACCACGGCAAACCCCGCCAAAGAAAAAGACGATGCCTTGTGGTCGAAGCTCGGCATTCGTCCGATGGACGTGTGAGCAAGCAACCGCCGGCCTGGCTGACCGAAGGTTGGCCGCACATCTGGCTGCCTTACGCGCAGATGAAAACCGTACCGAGCCCGTTAGCGGTCGTCGGCGCCGACGGCGTGCGCCTAAAACTCGCCGATGGTCGCGAGTTGATCGACGGCGTCGCCTCCTGGTGGACGGTCGCGCATGGCTATAACCACCCGCACATCGAAAGCGTGGTCGCACGGCAACTCAAGAAGCTTCCCCACATCATGCTGGGCGGTCTGGCGCACGAACAGGCCTACACCTTGGCCAAGCGCTTGGCGAAACTTTTGCCCGGAGACCTGAACCGCGTGTTCTTCTCGGACTCCGGCTCCGTTGCCGTCGAGGTCGCCTTGAAAATGGCAATGCAGTTCTGGATCAACCGCGGCGAACGCAGCCGCACGAAGAGCGTCAGCTTCAAAGGCGGCTATCACGGCGACACATTTGCGACGATGGCGATCTGCGACCCCGACGAAGGCATGCACGCGCTGTTCAAAGGCGCGCTCGCCGAGCAATTCGTCGTCGATTTGCCGCTCGATGGTGCGCAAACGGACGCGCTCGACACCCTTCTTCGCCGCGAGAAGAACCGCATCGCGGCAGTGATCGTAGAACCCTTGGTGCAGGGCGCCGCCGGAATGAAATTCCATTCGGCCGAGGTCCTGCGCCGCATCGCCGAAACGGCGCGTCGCCACGGCGTCTTGCTGATCCTCGACGAGATTTTCACGGGCTTCGCGCGCACGGGAACGATGTTCGCGATGGAACAGGCCAACATTGTTCCGGACATCGTCTGCCTCGGCAAAGCACTGACCGGCGGCACGCTGCCGCTCGCAGCCACAATCGCCTCAGACCGCATCTTCGAGGGCTTCCTTTCGGACGATCCAAGCGCGGCGCTGATGCACGGCCCCACCTTCATGGGCAACGCCCTCGCGTGCGCGGCGGCGAACGCCTCGCTCGACTTGTTCGAACAGGAGCCGCGCCTGGTGCAAGTCGCGCGCATCGAAAAACACTTGCGTCGCGAACTCGAACCCGCGCGCAACATCAAGGGCGTTCGCGACGTGCGCGTGAAAGGCGCCATCGGCGTTATCGAGCTGGAAAGCTTGGACCGCAACGCGATGCGGCAACGTTTGGTCGATTTGGGCGTCTGGATCCGCCCTTTCGGCAACATCGTCTATACGACGCCGCCCTTCGTCATCTCCGACGACGACCTAACCAAGCTCACGCGCGCTATGGTCGACGTCATCCGCAACGCCTAGACCGAGCGCTTGACCATCATCTGCTTGATCTCGCCGATCGCCTGCGCCGGGTTCAAGCCCTTCGGACACGCGCTGGCGCAGTTCATGATCGTGTGGCAGCGATAGAGCCGGAACGGATCTTCCAGATTGTCGAGCCGTTCGCCCTTAGCCTCGTCCCGGCTGTCGGCCAGCCAGCGATACGATTGCAGCAAAATCGCCGGCCCCAGATAACGATCCTGGTTCCACCAATAGCTCGGGCACGACGTCGAGCAGCACGCGCACAGTATGCACTCGTAAAGCCCATCTAGTTTCTGCCGATCCTCCGGCGACTGCTTCCATTCCTTCTCGGGCGTCGGCGTCTTAGTCTGCAGCCAAGGCTCTATCGAAGCGTACTGCGCATAGAAATGCGTCATGTCCGGCACGAGATCCTTAACCACCGCCATCGACGGCAGCGGATAGACCGCAATCGTCCCCTTCACGTCGTCGATCGCTTTGGTGCAGGCGAGCGTGTTCGACCCGTCAATGTTCATCGCGCACGACCCGCACACGCCCTCGCGGCACGAACGCCGAAACGCGAGCGTGGGATCGATCTCGTTCTTGATCTTCAGAAGAGCGTCCAAAACCATCGGCCCGCAAGCGTCAAGGTCCACCTCGTAAGTGTCGAGCCGGGGATTCTCGTCGTCGTCCGGGCTCCAGCGATAGACTTTGAAGGTCTTCGGTCGCTTAGCACCTGCCACCGCCGGCCAAGACTTGCCGGGTTTGACCTTACTGTTTTTCGGCAAAGAAAGTTGGACCATGGAGCCAGCTCAACTGAGGAAGACGGGGGGATAGCTTACTGGTTCAAGGTTTACAGCCCGTCACGGCGCGCGTCCATCGGGTACACAACCGCAACGCCAACCCTTAATGTCGCGCCCATCCGATCTCGCGGGGACCACGTAATGCATTTCTTCCAACGGCTGGCAGCGGCAAGCCTTCTCTTGTTGGCCACGGCCTGCGATGCGCCGAAAGCACCCGACATGTCGTCCGACGGCAAAATCGTCCAAGACCCCAACGCGCCCCTCGGTCAGCTGCCCGACACCGTTACGCCAGAACATTACCGCATCGACCTGACAATCAGGCCCGACCAGCCCCGCTACAGCGGCATCGTCGAAATCGATTTGGACCTAAAGGTGCCGCAAAAGACGGTCTACCTTCACGGTCACAACCTAAATGTCGAAGGCGTAACTGCGCGTTTGAATGGCCGGTCGCCCGTGAAGGCCACGTATGCGCAAGTGCACGAAAGCGGCGTAGCGCAGCTGTCATTCGATCAAGAATTGCCGAAGGGAAAAGTCACTGTCCGCCTGCCGTTCTCGGCTGAGTTTGAAACGGCGCCCGACGCGCTGACATCGATGACCGAGAACGGCGAAAAATACGCATGGACGCAGTTCGAGGCTATTTCCGCCCGTCGCGCCTTCCCAAGCTTTGATGAACCGCGATTCAAAACGCCTTTCGACATCACGATCACTGCGCGGGCGGCAGACACGGTCGTTTCGAACACTTTGCCCATCAAAGAAGAAGAAGCGGCCGGTGGCTTGCGCAAAACGGTCTTCGCAACGACACAGCCACTACCGACCTATCTGGTCGCCATCGTTGTCGGCCCCTATGACGTAACGCCGGGACCTACTGTTCCGGCATGGAAACAACGCACCGCCGCGATCCCATTGCGCGGCATCACAGTCAGCGGCAAAGGCGACCGCGTCCGCTACGCGCTGGAGCA
This sequence comes from Alphaproteobacteria bacterium, assembly GCA_021413465.1. Taxonomy (GTDB): domain Bacteria; phylum Pseudomonadota; class Alphaproteobacteria; order Micropepsales; family Micropepsaceae; genus SZUA-430. Next base: position 18,643 of record JAIOQG010000088.1, read on the forward strand.
AACGCCGATGCTGCTGCGCTACCTTGAGGACTACTTCGCCACCCCCTACCCCTACCCCAAGCTCGATCTCATTACACCGCCGAACTTCACTGCCGGTGGCATGGAAAATGCGGGCGCCATTACGTACACAGAGCGCGGCATTTTGCTCGACGAAACCGCGTCGGTTCAGCAGAAGCGCTACTTCACGCTGCTTCATGCGCACGAGCTTGCACACCAATGGTTTGGCGACTTCGTCACGCCGAAATGGTGGAACGACATTTGGCTGAACGAATCGTTCGCCACATGGATGGGCAACAAGTCTTCCGCTTCCGTCTGGCCGCAAGGTGAATTCGACCGCGAAACCCTGCGCGACGCCCTCGACGTAATGGACCAAGACTCCCTTTCGACCGCGCGCGCCATCCGTCAGCCGATCGAATCGAACGACGACATCGCCAACGCCTTCGACGGTCTCACCTACGACAAAGGTGGCGCGATCCTCGAAATGTTTGAATCCTATTTGGGCCCCGATGCATTCCGCGAAGGCTTGCGAACCCACATGCGCCGTTTCGCGCACGGCTCGGCCGACGTGCGTGACTTCATGAACTCGTTGGCCCAAGGCTCCGGAAAACCCGAAGTCGTGCCAGCCTTCGAATCGTTCTTGAACCAGCCCGGCTTGCCCTTAATCCGTGTACAATCCACTTGCCGGGAGCGCGACCTAGAAGTCTCAATCTCACAATCGGCGTTCGGCACACAGAATGTGAGCGACAAGCGCTTGTGGTCCGTTCCGGTTTGCATGCGCAACCTGTCAAAGAGCGCGCCGCCCTCTTGCACCATTCTGACAACCCGCGCGACGACGATGGCGTTGAAGAACCAATGCGGCGCCGTGTTGTTTCCGAACGCAAATGGAGCAGGCTACTATCGCTTCGCGCAGACACGCAGTGAGTGGCAAGCGTTAGGCGCACTAACCGCCAAAATGACACCAACCGAACAAATGGCGATGCTGCATAGCCTACGTTCGGCCTTCCGCTCCGGTGACACAGACGGCCGAAACTACTTGGCCACGTTGCAAGCGATCGGTAAGTCGGGAACTTGGGACACAATCGAAAGCGTCACCGCCTTCCTCATGGATATTCGCGGCAACATGCTGACGAAAGCGGACGTTCGGACCTTCGAACAACGGATACGCGCTTGGGCGACGCCGCTTATGGCATCGGTCGGACTGGAACCGCGCCGGCACGAGCCACCTTCGGCAGCACTCACTCGCGCGGCGCTGGCCGAACTCATGACGAAGGCCGCGCGCGACCCGGCAATCCTGTCTGCTCTCGCATCCAAGGGCGCCGTCAAGTTCCGCCAGGTATTGCAATCCCAGCCCGATGCGGCGCTTGCGCCGGAACTCGTGCCTGCATCGTTGTGGGCTGCGGTATTTACCGGCGGCGCACCGATGGCACGCGAATGCATGTCTGCCATCAAAGCATCTTCCGAGGCGGAGTTTCGTTTGGCGGCAATTAAGGCATTGACGGCCGCCCGCGATCCGAAAGCGATAGCCGAGATCGAGGAGTTTGTCGCTTCCGGCGCGCTGACCGTGCGCGAAACGCGCAACTATCTGCGTGAAGTGTTCGATGACGCCGAACGCCGCGGGGAGGCCTGGGCCTGGCTGCGCAAAGACTTCAAGCGCTTGAGCGATCGCGTGCCCAAGGACGGTCGCGCACGTTTCGTCGGACTGGCGGCGAAACTTTGCACCGATTCGGCGCGCGCGGAAATCGAATGGTTCTTCAAACCGATGATCGGCGAAATCGTCGGCGCGCCGCGCGTTTTCGCAAACACGCTGGAAACGGTCGATCGCTGCGTTTCCTGGCGCAAAGCCCGCGGCCTTGAACTGGCCGCCGCGCTGCGCGAACCCTGAGCGCTGACGAGGTCACTCCCGGTTGAGACCAAAGCCTACGGCCGACTTTGGCTTCGATTGGTACCAATCGACATTGCGCGTGACATACATCGTCACGGCAATAGCCGCGAACGCCGCCGACGCACCGATCACCAGCGCATAGTCTTCTTGCTTCAAAAGCAAGAACAACAAAGCGTAGAGGACGCTAAGCACCCCGAAAACGATCAACCCCTGCGCCGAACTCTTCAGCGCCGACCAAGCGTAAAACGAGATCAGCAACACCGTCGCACTCGCCGCCGCCAAGTATGCCAAATCAAATCCGATCTGTTCTGCAAGCGAAAGCAACAGCAGGTAAAACACGACCTGCGCGCCGCCGATTAGCAGATACTGCACGCCGTGAATGCGCGAACCCGATAGCGTTTCGATCAGAAAGAACGACAAGAACGCAAGCCCAATGAACAAAATTGCGTATTTCAGCGCGCGCTCCACCAACAGATAGAATTTGACCGGCTGGAAAAACGACACCCCGAAGCTCGCCGACGTGAGCCCACCCAAAACAGTATCGGGCGTGGGCGAAGCTTGCGGTAAATTGCGTGCCAAGTGCGGCACCTTCCACGCCGCGGTGAACCCTGCAGCCGTGATCTCGCGCGTCACCGGAAGAAAGTTCCCTTGGAAACTCGGATGCGGCCAGTTGCCTTTCGCCGTCACCTCTGTGGTCTCGCCCGCCGCCGAAAACTGAAGATCGCTGGCGCCGCGCAACTTGACCGCGATCGAGAACGGCGTTTCCCCGCCCGAAGCCGTCAGCGCGACTCGCGCGTTGATTCCGGAATAGGCGGCAAGTTCCGCTAGAAGTCCGGGCCGAAACGGTACGCCCGATTTTCCCGCTCCCCAGATCACCGAAACGTTTTCGCTCAACCCCTGCAGATCGCTAACCGGCAACAACAGCAACGCCTGCTCCCAATCGATCGACTTCGGCGTGAACCCAAGCTCGTGAAAGTCTGGCGCGCCGAACGTTCCGCTGAGCAATATGTCGGCGGTATAAACGTTGACGTCGAATATGCCGCGCGAGCGCGTTTGTGTTTGCGTGTCGGCTTCGGCTTTCAAAAACTTCGGTAGAAACACGGCAACGCGCCGAACATCGACCGTCGTCGCCACGCCGTCGGCATTCCGCTGGCTCTCCGCCACAACATAGGGAATGGCGAGCACCGGCCCGCCGATGGTTTGCGACCCGCCCCAGCCGCGCGCAATATCCTCTGCCGCCGTACGCGCATATTCCTGCCGATCCATCAAGGCGATGAAGACGAAGAACAGGGGCACCGACATTGCGATCGAGATCAATGCCACAAACAAGAACTTAAGGCCGGGCGCTCTCGCGACGGCGTCGGACAGGATGGCCATTAGAAACCTTCAAGCAGCGGGATACCGCGAGCGCGTACACTAGCGCCGCACCTTAGCGCGATTAAGGCAGAACTGGCCCAAACACAGTAACGCTCGTCACGATTAATACGTCCGCGCCTTCGGGGCGATATACTCGATATCGTTCGACATCGTGTAAGTGTGCACCGGCCGATAGTCGAGGCGAACCTGGCCCGTCTTTTGATCGAGCCAACCAAGCGTGTGCTTCATCCATTTCTCGTCGTCGCGCTTAGGGAAGTCTTCGCGCGCATGAGCGCCGCGGCTTTCCTCCCGTGTCACCGCACCTTCGACCGTGACCGCCGCCTGCGCGATCAAATTGTCGAACTCCAGCGTCTCTAAGAGGTCGGCGTTCCAAATCATCGACCGGTCTTTCACATCGATATCGGCCACGCCCTTATAGACTTGTGAAACCAACTCGCGCCCTTCACGCAGAACATTGGCTTCGCGAAATACGGCGCAATGCTCTTGCATCGCCTTCTGCATCTTCAAGCGCAATCGCGATGTCGGCGTGCCGCCTTTGGCGTTGCGGAACCGGTCGAGCCGCGCCAAAGCCGTGTCGCCCGCCCCCTTCGCCAAATCGGGTTGCCGCTCGCCAGGCGTCACGTCGGCGGCGCATTTCAATCCCGCCGCACGCCCAAATACCACAAGATCGATCAGCGAGTTGGAACCCAAGCGATTGGCACCGTGCACCGACACGCAAGCCGCCTCGCCGATCGCCATCAAGCCGGGCACGATCGTGTCGGGGTTACCGTTCGTGAGAGTGTATACCTCGCCATGATAATTCGTCGGGATGCCACCCATATTGTAATGCACCGTTGGCAGAACCGGGATCGGCGCCTTCGTTACGTCGACACCGGCAAAAATGCGCGCCGAGTCCGAAATACCGGGCAAGCGTTCGTGAATGATTTTCGGATCGAGATGACTCAGATGTAGATGGATGTGGTCTTTGTTGGGTCCGCAACCGCGCCCCTCGCGAATCTCGATTGTCATCGCGCGGCTGACAACGTCGCGTGAAGCCAGATCCTTCGCGTTCGGCGCATAGCGTTCCATGAAACGCTCACCGCTCGAATTCGTCAGATAGCCGCCTTCGCCGCGCACGCCTTCGGTGATCAGAACGCCTGCGCTGAACACGCCCGTCGGATGGAATTGCACGAACTCCATGTCTTGCAGCGGCAGCCCGGCTCGCAGCACCATGGCATTGCCGTCGCCGGTACAAGTGTGCGCCGACGTGCAGTTCAAATAGGCGCGGCCATAGCCACCCGTCGCCAAAATCACACGATTGGCACGAAACCGATGGATCGCGCCGTCGTCGAGACACCACGACATCACGCCGCGGCAGCGTCCGTCTTCCATGATGAGATCGAGCGCAAAATGCTCAATGAAAAACACCGCGTCGTAACGCAGACTCTGTCCGTAAAGCGTATGCAGAATGGCATGGCCCGTGCGATCGGCGGCGGCACAGGTGCGCTGGATCGGCGCCTTGCCGTAATCCTTCGTCATGCCGCCAAAGGCGCGCTGATAGATTTTGCCCTCTTCGGTCCGGCTGAACGGCACGCCGAAATGTTCAAGCTCGTAGACTGACTCCGCCGCATTGCGGCACAAATACTCGATCGCGTCCTGGTCGCCGAGCCAGTCCGAGCCCTTGACCGTGTCGTACATGTGCCAACGCCAATCGTCGGGCTCCATATTTCCGAGCGAGGCCGAGATCCCGCCCTGCGCAGCAACCGTATGACTGCGCGTGGGAAACACTTTCGTGATGTTCGCGACTTTGAGGCCGTGCCGCGCGGCTTCGAGCGTTGCACGCAAACCCGAACCGCCGGCGCCAACCACGACGACGTCGAATGTATGATCGATAATCGGATATGCGGTCATCATCAAAGATCCAAAAAGGGTTAGATAGCAATGCGAAGGACGGCAATCGCGCAGATGGCACCGATGGAAAATCCCGCGAATTTGTTCACAAGCAGCAACGTAAGTTTCGGCCCTTCGCTGGGAACGTAATCTTCGATGATCACTTGAACGCCGAGCATCATGTGATACAGCCCGGCAATGACGAACAACAGCATTGCCGCCGCGTTGAACGGATTGGCAAGGAATACGATCACGTCGCCGTAGGGCGCGCCGGCGTAACGCGCGACCGACCACACGAACCATAGCGTCAGCGGCACAAGCGCGACCGCCGTTACGCGCTGCTGCCAGAAATGTTCGACGCCAGATTTTGCCGAACCAAGACCGCGCACGCGACCGAGCGGAGTTTGAATGCTCATCACCAAGCCCCCATCGAACGATAGGCCAGCATCCAAATCGCAAGCGTCAAAACGAGCGTCAGCAGGAAAACGGCGATACCACTCGCGTTCGCCGTCGAAACTTTGAAGCCGAGCCCGACATCCCAAAACAGGTGCCGGATCCCGTTCAACATGTGGAACACCAGCGCGACCGTAAACCCGAACAAAACGAACCGCCCGAACCAATGAAACGCCGCACTTTCGAAAATGCCGTAGCTGTCCGAACCCATCGACGCGGCAACCAGCCACCACGCCAGCACCAAAGTGCCGATCGCAAGACCAACGCCGGTCAGGCGATGCAAGATCGATGTCGCCATCGTGACCGGCCAGCGATAAATCTGAAGGTGCGGCGACAGCGGCCGCGATCGAGGCCTAGAACGAATTTCAGCCATACAAACAGGTCCTTCGGATTTGACGTCAACGATATAGCGGCGCAGCGCTAAAATTCCACAAGGGACATAGGGCCGCAAGTGCCTGAAAAGTATGAAAGGGCACCATCCGCATGCAGCCAGCGGACATGCTATGTCGGCTCATCGGCAATTGGAGATTCAAAACGATGGAAGCGGTAATCTTTGACTTCGGCGGCGTCATCACCGAAAGCCCGTTTGAAGCGTTCAACCGGCTAGAGGCCGCACGTGGTTTGCCCAAGGATTTCGTGCGCCGCATCAACTCGAGCAACCCACACACAAATGCATGGGCACGCTTCGAACGTGCGGAGATCGATCTTGACGGTTTCGACAGTGCGTTTGCGGATGAAGCGCGCGCCTTGGGCTTCGAGCTTCCCGGCCGCGAAGTCATTGCGTGCCTGCAAGGCGCCGTGCGGCCATCGATGCTCGAAGCGCTGCGCCGTATCTCCATCCGCTTCAAAACAGGCTGCATCACCAACAACGTCAAATCGCCCGATGAAGCTTCGACTTCGCGCAACCACAGCGTCGCGGAGGCAATGAGCCTATTCCATCACGTGATCGAGTCGTCAAAAGTCGGCATCCGCAAACCCGACCCACGCATCTACGCGATGATGACCGAAATGCTGGCGGTCGACCCCAAGCACTGTGTTTATCTCGACGACCTCGGCATCAATCTTAAACCTGCCCGCGCCATGGGCATGACAACGATCAAAGTCGACGCCGCAGATGCCGCTCTGCAAGCCCTCGAGGCCGTGTTGGGAGTAACGCTTCGTTAACCCTAATGTGGTATTAAGAAACGGATCGTTCGTTAAAATTTTGCAAACACCATTCGGTCATCGGCGAAGGCCTTGAATTCTAAGGCGTTGCCCGAAGGATCGACGACGAACAACGTTAATTGCTCTCCGGGAAGCCCCTTAAATCGAGTCTGCGGCTCAATCAGAAATTGGACACCGCAGGAATGCAGCTTTTCGGAAATTTCCTTGAATTTTGAAGGGCTTAGTATGACACCGAAATGCCGCACGGGAACATCTTTGTCATCAACTTTGTTTGCCCCTTCCCATCCCGGCCCCGGTGGGGTCAGATGGGTTACGATTTGGTGTCCGAAGAAATCGAAATCGATCCATTCGGGCGCAGATCGTCCCTCAGGACAGCCGAGCACACCGCCGTAAAAGGCGCGCGCCTTGTCCAGGTCGTGAACCGGAAAGGCCAAGTGGAAACGCGGTCTGTCCGTCATGGTCTGAAACCTGGCAACGGGTGAGGTGTCCGTCGAAAGAATTGAAGTGCCGAGTGTAGCGTATTTTGGGGAGGGTCTACGACAGTGAAAAAACGGTCCCGCGACGAGACGATGAGGATTGGGGGCAAGTCGGTCTCCGTGAAGGTCCGTCTCAACCCGCGGGCGCGCCGGCTCATTGTCAAAGTCCACCCCTCGACCGGCGAAGTCGCCGTCATCGCCCCGAGCGAGCGCTCGGTCCACAAGGCCTTGGATTTTGCGCGCCAAGAGGGCGATTGGATCGCCGACCACCTTTCGCGCGTACCCACCCCTGTTTATCTCGAACCGGGCGACACCGTACTCTTTAAGGGCTCGCTTTACGTCCTGCGCTTGAGCCCCGATAGCCGCGGCACGGTTTGGGTCGACAACGAAGCGAACCGACCGACGATACGCGTCTCCGGTCGTCGTGAGCACGCGCCCCGTCGCGTCGAGGACTGGCTGAAAAAACAAGCCCGCAGTTATATACTGCGCCGTATGAGCGCCTTAACCGCCGAACTGGGGACCAAACCCAGCCGCGTAACCGTGCGCGACGCCGCCAGCCGCTGGGGTTCCTGCTCGACAACAGGCGCCATCTCGCTCTCCTGGCGCCTCATCATGGCACCGAACTTCGTGCTCAACTACGTTGTCGCTCATGAAGTTGCCCATTTGAAGGAAATGAACCACGGAACGCGCTTCTGGCGCTTGGTCGACCGGTTGGTCGGTGAGGACGAGGCCCAAGCAGCGCAAGTCTGGTTGCGCGAAAACGGCACCGAGCTTCACCGCTATACGGCCCAACGCCCAAAGCAGCGTCGCAACGGGTAATCAGTTGGGCGGCACGGCTTTGCCGCCCGAACTCGACTCGTCGAGCAGACCAGCAAGCAACCGATCGAACTCCGATGTGTTGCTGGCTGAAACGGTCGGCGCATCGACAATGTCGGTGCCCGGAAGCGGCAAAACAGGCTGCCCGGCCGTGGCTCGTGTCATGAACGACTTCCAAATCAACGCCGGCAGCGTCCCGCCACGAATGGCTTTGCCCATGGGCACGTTGTTGTCGTTGCCGACCCAAACGCCCGCCACCATCTGGCGCGTATAACCGACGAACCATGCGTCTTTGAAGTCCTGTGATGTTCCCGTTTTGCCGGCCGAGGGTCGCCCTGACAGCGCCGCAATTTTTCCTGTCCCCGTGCGCACCGCTTCCGACAGCATTCGGTTCATCGCACCCGCGGATTCGGCACTGACAAGCTGTCCTAAGCCCGACCCCGACCGCTCGTACAACACATCGCCGTCAATCGCCCGTACGCGAGTGACGCCATGAGCAATCGAACCGCGCCCACCGGTGGCGAAGGGCACATACGCGTTAACAAGCTCAGCGAGCGTAACCTCAGAAGTGCCAAGAGCCAGCGAAGGCACCGCAGCCAAATCGGAAACGATCCCCATACGACGCGCCGTTTGCGCCACGGTCTCCGGGCCAAGCTCAAGGCAAAGCCGCACTGCGACCGTGTTCACCGAACGCGACAACGCGTCGGTCATCGACATTTCGCCTTCGTGCTTTTCGGAGTAATTTTCGGGCGTCCACCCGCGATACGTTACTGGCGCATCGACAACGCGCGACGACGGCGATTGCCCGGCTTCAAGCGCCGCCAAGAAAACGAAAGGCTTAAAAGCCGAGCCCGGCTGCCGTTTCGCCTGGGTCGCCCGGTTGAACTCCGACGACACATATGAACGCCCGCCGACCAGCGCCCGTACGCTGCCGTCGGTCGTCATTGCAAACAACGCGCCTTGCTCGGTACCCCCGGTCTTCTCGCGCAGCAGACCCAATACGGCGTCTTCGGCCGAGCGTTGCATATCAAGGTCGAGCGTCGTTTCGACGATCAAATCGGAATCCGGCCGCCCGACAAGACCGGGCAACTGCTCCATCACCCAGTCGGCGAAATACTGATTCCCTTGGATCGCAGAGCTAGTTGCAAGTTTGGGACGTGTGCGCAGCGCCTCGTCCCTCTCGGCCGCGCTAATGTAGCCAACCGTAACCATGCTTTGCAGAACGATGCTGGCGCGCTCTTGCGCAAGTTCGATGCCATTGATGGGCGAATATCGCGTCGGCGCCTTCAACAACCCCGCCAAGATCGCCGCTTCGATCAAGGTAAGACTTGAGGCCGGTTTGTTAAAATACCGCCGCGCCGCAGCGTCGATACCGTAAGCACCCGCGCCGAAATATACCCGGTTGAGATAGATCGTCAAAATCTCGTCTTTCGAGAAAGACATCTCGAGATAGACCGCAAGCAGCGCTTCTTGGATCTTGCGCGGATAGGTGCGCTCGGGCTTCAGAAACAGGTTCTTGGCCAACTGCTGCGTGATCGTGGACCCGCCTTGAATGACACGACCGGCTTCAAGATTCACCCATGCTGCGCGCCCAAGGCCCCAAAGATCTAGACCGAAATGCGAGTAGTATCGCCGGTCTTCGCTGGCGAGCACCGCCCGCGCTACGAACGGCGGCAAGTCCTTCAAAATGACTGGCAGACCAGAATCGATGCCGCGGCGCGCAATAAGACGGCCATTGGTATCAAGGAGTGTCACGGCGCGCGTGCGCTCCAAGCGCCACAAACCGTCAGTGGACGGCAAATCGACCGCGAAGAACGCGAGCAATGCACCGACGCCAAGCCCGAACCAAACAAAGCCGATGGCAAGCCCATGGGCGATCCGCCACGACCGCCCGCCCGAACCTTCTTCGGGCAAATCCGC
>JAIOQG010000089.1 GCA_021413465.1 Alphaproteobacteria bacterium
GATCATGGGTGTCTTCGGCGCGGCCTCGATCGCCGCGAACCAGATCGCGCTGAATGTCGGCTCGCTGACGTTCATGGTGCCGCTCGGCATCGGCTTGGCGGCGACCGTGCGCGTCGGCCTCTTCGCCGGCGCCAAGAACGCAGGCGGCGCGCGGCGCGCCGGCTACACGGCTATCTTCTGCGGTGCGGGCTTCATGATGCTGTGCGGCCTCATGATCGCGCTGATCCCGGAGACGCTGGTCAGCCTCTACATTCCGCTCAAGGACCCGGCCAGCGCCGACGTCGTGCCGCTCGCAATAACGTTCCTCTACGTGGCGGCGGTGTTTCAGCTGTTCGACGCGCTGCAGGTGACGGGCCAAATGAGCCTGCGCGGACTGAAAGACGCGCAAGCCCCGATGTGGATCGCGGGCCTCAGCTACTGGCTCGTCGGCTTCACACTGGCCTGGGGCTTGGCGTTTTGGGCCGGAATGCAGGGATTGGGAGTCTGGATCGGCCTCGCCGCAGGGCTAGCCGTGGCCGGCGCCGGCATGGTCGCCCGCTTCGAAATCCTCTCGCGGCGGCCACTTTGATGCTCGACGGGCGGTCCACACCGCCCGTCGCCCTCGATCTCTGTCTCGACTATGGTTCGTGAGGCTTTGACGATCGAGAAGTTCCATGCGCCTACGTGATTTGTTTATCGCCTTGGTGATGGCCGCGTTCGTTCTCGCGGCGTTCGACGCGGCGCCCAAAGCGCCGATCGTGACAACCGAGGTGAGCGACGGAATATTAGCTGAAAACGTCAATCGCGCCGTACTCGCGACGGCGTCACAGCAATTCGGCGGCGCGGTCATCATCGAGCAAGACGGAAAGGTCGTCCTCAAGGCAGGCTACGGCTACGCCGACCGGGAACGGCAAATTCCATTTCGTACCGACACGATCGCGCAGATCGGTTCGATCAGCAAAAGCTTTACGGCCGCCGCGGTCGCGAATCTTGAAAGTGACGGAAAAATTGATCCGCACGCCAAAGTCTCTCTCTATCTGAAAGAACTCGTCGGCAGACCTGCGGGAGCGGCCACGATCCAGCAACTCCTGACCCACACGGGCGGGTATCCCGAATATTGCGGCGACGATTTCAAACCTTCGAGCAGCAAGAAAATGCTCCACGATTGCTTGGCGCCTCTACAAGCCAAGCCCGGGCACTACGCCTATTCAAATGCCGGTTACAGCGCACTCGCCTTGATCGTCGAACGCACAAGCGACATGTCGCTCGAAGCGTACGTGAAGAGCAGGATTACGGAACCGCTCGGCATGCGTAGCACGGGCTATCTTTTCGCCGACTCACCGCCGGAACGGTTTGCGTCAGGCTATCTCAACGGCGTGAATCAAGGCGTGATCTCAAATCGGATCGCCCGGCTCAATGGGGACTATTGGAACCTAAAAGGAAACGGCGGCATTCAATCGACGCCGGTCGACATGATGGCGTGGGGCCACGCGTTGTTCGGCGCGCACCCCACCTTGCCCGTCCTGGCGAACAAATTATCCGATCGCGGGACATGGGTACCAACCGACGATGCGAACATCTTCTACAGCTATGGGCTGAACATCGTGCTGCGCGCGGACGGCTCGGTGCAACGCATAAGCCACTCAGGATCGGACGGCGTGTTCCTGAGCCTGATCCGATGGTACCCGGTGGAAAAGGTCCTCATCTATTTCGTCGGCAATTCTGGCGAAGACGACGTTAAGAAGACGATGCAAGCCGCGATCGCCGCCGTGAAGGCCGCAGCACCGCTTAGGGACTAGCGACTAAGGGGCGAACGGGCCGTTTCGGCGCCAAAAGGGTGGTCGAACACCCACGCGACCGCCCTGCGACGATCCCGGCTTCCGGGAAATGCCCAAAGCCCCTTGTGTTCCGGCCAATCTTCGGGCTATTTCCCGCCCCTCACGAACGGCCGGGCGGGGCATGCCCAGGCGGTTCCGAAGCCTAACGGCTTCACACGCGTTCCAGCATAAGGAGACCGAAATGCCCAAGTTGAAGACAAAATCGGGCGCTAAAAAGCGCTTCAAAATGACGGCCACCGGTAAGGTCAAACATGGCGGCGTGATGAAGCGCCACCGTCTCATCCGGCGCTCATCCAAGCGCAAGCTTCACGCCCGCGGAACGTTCATTCTCTCAGCGAGTGACACGATAAGGCCGGTCAGCACAGCTATATCGGCCGCAAGCTGAGAAAGCGCAATTTCCGCGCACTTTGGATTCAGCGCATCAACGCCGCCGTCCGCGAGCACGGGCTGACCTATGGTCGATTTATCAACGGCCTCGGGATTGCGGGTATTGCGGTTGACCGCAAAATCCTCGCAGACCTCGCCGTGCGCGAGCCCGAGGCCTTCAAGGCCCTGGTCGACCAGGCGGTAAGCGCGGCGAAGGCGTAAGCGTTTCAATCTCCTGACGCTTCAATCGCGTGAACCCTCTGACCCAGCGGGCCGGAGTGCGTAAACATGCGCCCCGCGCGGCGCGAAGCGATTCGTTGGAGAATTCGAAATGCAGGACCTGAACACACTCGAACGCGACAAGGTCAAAGGCCCGATCATCAACGGCATGCGCGACCGCGTCACGGCCGCGCTCGCCGCGCGCAAAAGTGCACTGGGCGACGCTGCGCTCGAAGCGAAACTGAAGGCCGAACGCGTCGACGTCACGCTGCCCGCGCGCCCCGAAATGACAGGCCGCATGCATCCCGTCTCTCAAATCCTGGATGAGGCAACCGCCATCTTCGCCGACATGGGCTTCGCCAT
>JAIOQG010000285.1 GCA_021413465.1 Alphaproteobacteria bacterium
ACCTCCTCCTCGCCGACGCCCGCCACGACGCCTCATGGCCCCCAACCCTCGCCCTCGCCAAAGACGCCCACACCGAAGCGCGCGTGGTCAGGATCGTTCGCGCAAACGCACCGCGCCCCTAATCCCTATAGTGGCGACCCGCACAAACGCCGGCAGAAGCGAGCGATTCACGACATTTCTCCCGCAGAAACGGACACTTAACTTTATCACGCAAAATTGACGCCGTAAGGCGCGCGTTTCATCCGCCGAATTCGCCTTCGCTGTCCGTATCTGCAAGACTGCCCTCGCGCGCACGCTCTTGGCTGTGAGCTTGTCGCGCCGTAAGAACAGGGAAACACACCGTGCCTCGTGCAGTGCCGCGCCTGGCGATGGCGATCGCCGCAACACTGCTCTTCGTGGCCGCTCTCCTCGCGCTGGCCGCAGCCCCCGCGCGCGCCGAGGACGCTCCTTACGGCTCGCAAAGCCTCATCCGCCTCTCGAACAACCGCCCCGCCGTCATGCTCACCGTGAACGGCAAAGGTCCGTTCCTGTTCATGATCGATACGGCGACGAGCCACACGGTCTTCACCCCGGCTTTGGCGGCCCGCCTGCACTTGCCGCGCCTGCCCGGCGCCGAGTTCGACGTCGTCACCGCCTCGGGCGCCGTGCGCTCGCACTTTTACCGCGTCGAAGAAATGGCGATGGCCGGCGTCACCGTCGAAGGCGTGCCCGCCGTCGTCATCGATCTGCCCGACGCGCTCGGCATCATGGGTGCGCTCGGCGCCGACTTCCTGTCGAACTTCACCATCGATTTGAACCTGCCCGTGCAAACGGTGACGCTCTATCCCCAATACGCACAGGTGCGCGCCCCCGGCCTGCAGCGTCTGCGCGGCACGTTGAACGCGCACGGCTTTATCGTCGTGCCGGCGCGCGTCTCGAACATTTTGGTCGCCGCCGTGTTCGACTCCGGCGCGCAATTCACCGTCGCCAATTCCCGCGTCGCGGCTTACGCGCGCGGCGTCGGCGTCTCCATGGTCGAGCGCACGGTCGAAAGCAAAGTCACCGACGCCGGCCGTCAAAAGCGCTTTGCCTTCTCCTACGACTTCGACCGAATAGGCCTAGGGCCCACCTCGTGGCAGTTGCCGCGCATCATGATTTCCGACATGCGCGTCTTCGACCAAATCGGCCTCGGCAACCAGCCGGCGATCTTCATCGGCATGGACCTGATGAACGGCCGCCGCATCGTCATCGACTACGCCAACGCCTCGCTCTGGCTCGCGCGCTGAGTATTTCTTCGCGTCCGCCGAACCACGCAAAGCCGCGGAGCAGGAAGAAAAGAAAGAGTTGAAACGCCAAGAACGCCAAGAGGCTCAGGGTCAAACACGTGGCGCAGCGACGCGTGAAGCCTGTAACAAAAAGGATTCACACGAAGCAACGAAGCAACGAAGCAGTATGAGCTCACTCTTCGGCGCGGAGCGCCATTTACGATAGGAAATGCGCCTGCGGCGCAACAAGTTATTCTCACTTCGTATCTTCGTTGCTTCGTGCGACTCTGTCTTGCGGCGCTGACGCCCCACAATTGCACCCGAACAGGCCAGAGCCTCTTGGCGTTCTTGGCGTTTCAACTCTTTCTTCTTCGCCGCGACGAACGCCGAGTGCTACTTCGCAAACCGCGCGCTGAACGTCGCGATCTCGTCCCGCGCTTTGATGCAGGCCGCAGCCCCGCCAAGGCGCACGCGATAAACCGGAATGCCCGAGCCCGCCGACTGAAACGGATCGTGCAGCCGCGTGTGATAGGCAGCCTCCCCCGCCGCCGCGTCCGCGCCGGCTTTCGCCAGCGCCGCTGCACGAACATCGGCCTTCTTCCCGTCGGCGCCTTCGAGCGCCAGCGCCACGGGCTTGCCCGCAACAACCGCTTCAAAGGCGATCGGGCGCGGATTCTGACTCTGCACCCACAAACAGGAATCGACCTGCGTGAACAAAATCTCGCCGCACGCCTCGCCGCATGAGGCCCGGCCCGCCTCGACCGGCGCGGGCGCAGATGCCGAGGGCGCAATCGCAACGACAGGCGCCGCAACCGCAGCCTCGGGCGCGGGCGTCGCCAACGCCACCGCCACCGCCTGCACCGGCAGCTCGGGCTTCGCGCGCGGCCGCGGCGGATAGATCTGCGCCAGCGACGGTTTCGCGCGCGGCACCACAACCGTTGGCGCAACCGGAACAGTCGCAGGCGCGGAGACAACAGCCGCGAGCGGCGCGACGGCTGCAACCGGCTTCGGCTTCGGCACGCTCAACGCCACCTTCTTCGGCGCCACCGGCTCATCGGGCATTTTGGCCAGTGTCGGAAAACTCGCCTCATAGTGCGAACCGCTGGCATGCTTGGCACAGCGCTCGGCCGATTCCTTAAACGTCTCGCCGGAGGCCAGCACGATCACGACCGGCAAACCGTCGCCGCCCGCCGTCGCCGCCAAGCGTACCGACTTCTCGCCCTTGTTCGTCCACGAGCACCCGTCGCTGCCGACCGTCAGCGCCCCGCAGGCCTCGCCGCTGCACGCCGCCTCCCCGGCCGCCGAAGCGGCGCCGGAAAGCGAAAACGGCGCCAGAAATACAACCGTCGCGACAACTATGGAGCGCATGCGAGACTCATCCCGGCCTGATCGTCCACAAATACTACGCCAGTCCCGGCCCGCGATGAAGGGCGGCAGAAAGCGCGCGCCGGGCCCCTATTTCCAGACCCGCCCGCATCGCAACTGGACTGGTGCCGCCGACCCAGAATAAGGTCGCCCACCTTTCATGGAGACTGCCCTGTGTTGATAAAGCGCGCGTTCCTGCTCTTGGCCATCCTGTTTGCTGCAACTGCACAAGGCGCCATCGCCGCCCCGTCCCTGGTGCCGCTCGATGTCTTCTCCGCCGAAACGGCCATGGGCCCACCGCGCATCTCCCCCGACGGCAGGCATCTTGCCGTCGCTACCCGCAACGGCAAGACGAGAACGCTCGTCGTGCAAGACCTCGAGGCCGCGCCGGGCAGCCCTCTGTTCGGCATCGACATACCCGACAACCTCGAGGTGGACTGGGTCGACTGGGCGAACGACGACCGCATTCTGCTCGGCCTCTCCAAACCCTCGACCGAACGCTGGCAGGGCCGCAGTTACGACACGTCGCTCTCGCGCGTCATCGCCGTCGACCGCGACGGAAAAAATCTCACGACGCTGTTCGCCAAAGCCAAAAAGTTCCGCGACAACAACGATCTCACCGGCATCGTGCATCAACTGCCGGCCGAGCCGAAATTCGTTCTGATGGCGACGAACGACAACGACAGCCGCTACAACATCTATCGCGTCAACGTCGACGACGGCAAAGCCGAAGTCGTGCAACGCGGCACGGTGCACACGGTCCGTTGGATGGCCGACCTCGACGGCGTGCCGCGCGTACGCTGGGACTATCGCCCGCGCCGTGACCGCGTGGAAATCTATGTGCGCAAAGGCGACAGCGACGATTGGGATATGGTGGCCCAATACGGTCAGCGCGACCTGCCGGAATTCGATCTGGTCGGCTTCACCGGCGACAAGAACGTCGCCATCGCCGTCAGCCGCCGATCGACCGATCGCTTCGGCCTCTACGAATACAATCTGTCGACGCGCGCCGTGGGCAAGGCGATCTATCAGCACCCCACCGTCGATGTCGGCGATCCGGTTGGCGGCCCCGTCTACGATCCGCAAACGGCAAAACTCGTCGGCGTTTTCTATGTCGAGGATATTTTTCAGATCAAATACACCGATCCCGACCTCGCGCGCCTGCAGGCGAAGTTCGACGCCATGTTCCCCGACGCCGCCGTCATTCGCGCCGGCTCGTGGTCGCAAGACCGCGCGCGCTTCGTCGTCACCACGATCGGCCCCAAGGATCCCGGCTCTTACTATTTCTACGATGCCAAGAAAGACCACGCCAAGCTGATCGGCCGCCGCCGCCCCAATATCTCAAGCAGCGACCTCGGCGAAATGCTGATCATCAAATACAATTCCCGCGACGGCACCAAACTGCCGGGCTACCTCACGCTGCCGCCGGGCAAGTCCGGCAAGAACTTGCCGCTGATCGTCATGCCCCATGGCGGCCCGGAAGTGCGCGACTACGTGACCTACGACAACTGGGCGCAATTCCTCGCCAATCGCGGTTACGCCGTGTTCCAGCCGAACTTCCGCGGTTCGGGCGGTTACGGCAAAGCCTTCGCCGAAGCCGGCCATCGCCAATGGGGCCGGCGCATGCAAGACGACGTCAGCGACGGCGTCAAAGCGCTGATCGCCGACGGCACGGCCGACGCGGGCCGCGTTTGCATCGTCGGCGGCAGCTATGGCGGCTACGCGGCACTCGCGGGCGGTGCCTACACGCCCGATCTCTATAAATGCGTCGTCGCCATCGCCGGCGTCAGCGACATTCCGGCCATGTTGCAGGAAGAAGAAACGCGCTTCGGCGACGAATCCGCCATCTACGAATTCTGGAAGAAGCGCCTCGGCGATCCCAAAGTCGATCTCGCCCAAATGCAATCGGTGTCGCCCGCGCTGCAACCGCAAAACTTCAAAGTCCCCGTGCTCTTGATCCACGGCGACGACGACGACATCGTTCCCATCGACCAAAGCAAACGCATGGAAAAAGCCCTGCGCGCCGCCGGCAAGAACGTACAGTTCGTCACCATCGAAGACGAAGGCCACCACTTCTCGAAACCGGCATCGGAACTGAAACTGCTGAAGGAACTCGAAAAGTTCCTGACGGCGAATATAGGGAACTGAAACTTAACCGCCTAAGCGAGCCCCGCCGAACCTACCGTCTCACGCCGTAACCGGCGAGGAACTTGGCAACATCGCCGTCGAGCGCTTTCGCGGCGGCGATGTCGGCCTCGCCCCCCGTCGCGTCGGCCAACCGCAATTTCGCCAGCCCTCGCACCTGCAGCGAAATCGCCAGTTTCGCATTGCCTTTCAGCGCCGCACTGCAATCCTCGATCGCCCGGCGAAAGTCGCCAAGCTTAAAGCGCACGAAGCACCGGCTCTCCAGCGCGTCTGCGTCGTTCGCACGCAGACGCAACGCCACGTCGCAATCCGCAAGCGCCAGATCGAGCGCCCCACCTGAAATCGCGCGCGTCCAACACCGCCGTTCGTAAGTGAACGAATAATCCGGCCGCAATTTGATCGCTTGATCGTAGTCTGCGATGGCGCGCTCAAAGCGCCCTAACCGGCGATAGGCAGTGCCGCGATTGTCGAAAGCATCGGCATAGCCCGGCCGCAGCTTGATGGCCTCATCGTAGTCGGCGATCGCGCGCCGGTAATCTGACGTGCGGGAGTGCGCCAACCCGCGCCCGTTGAAGCTGGGCGCATAGGCCGGGTTCAATTTGATCGCGCGACCATAGTCCAAGATCGCCCGCTCGTAGTCGCCCTTGTCGGCATAGGCCACCGCACGACCGTAAAAGGCCGGTTCGTAATCCGGATCGAGCTTGATCGCCCGGTCGTAATCGGCAATAGCGCGGTCGTAGTCGCCCTTGGCGCTGTAAGCATTGCCGCGGCCGTTATAGGCTCTGACGTCGTCCGCTTTCAGCTTGAGCACCCGGTCGAAATCGGCAAGAGCAAGTTCGTTCTTGTCCAAGTTTTGGTGGGCATAGCCGCGATTACGCAACGCTTTGACGAAGTCGGGATTCAACGCAAGCGCTTGATTGAAATCCGGTAGGGCGTGCGCGTAGTCGTCCAAATTGACTTAGGCCTCGCCGCGATCGTTGAAGTAATCCGGATTGCCGGCGACGATGGCGATGGCCTTCGTAAAGTCGCTAACCGCCTGCTTGTAATCGCCCTTGCTGCTATACGCCCAAGCGCGATTGCTGTAGGCGAGCGCATAGTTCGCATCGTACCTGATCGCCTCGTCATAGTCGTAGAGGGCAAGGTCATATGCCCCTCTGCTGTCGTGAATGACACCGCGATCGTTGTACGCCCGCGCATAATCCGGTTTCAGCTTGATTGCCTGATCGTAATCGGCGAAGGCGCGATCTTTTTCGTCTTTGGCCTCGAAACACTCGCCGCGGTTGAGAAAAGCCTCCGCATAATCGGGCTTGATCTTGATCGCCCGATCATAATCCGCAATCGCCTTATCGTACGCGCCCATGTCGTAATAAACGAGCCCGCGCCCGTTATACGCCTTAGCATGTTCAGGCCGAACTTTCAGCACCCGGTTGAACGCGGCGATCGCAAGCGCGTGCTTGCCCATGTCCGAATAGACATAGGCGCGGTTCATCAGCGTCACCAGCGCCTTGCCGTCAAGCGCCCGCGAGGTGTCATAGTCCGCAAGCGCATGCGCGTAGTCGCCGCGTGCGTGATACGATACGCCCCGATCGTTGTACGCAATCGCCAAAGACGTATCGCGCGACCCGCCCATCTGAATGAGCAGCGTACAATCCGCAATCATCAGCTCGTAGCTGTAACCGTCCGCCACCGTCCCGGTGCAACGCCGTTCCGACAGGGCCCGGGCCCACAGGAAAAGCGAAATCGAAAAAGCAATAAAGACGGGAACAAGTGCGACCCGCCGGCTCCCCAATCCCCCCACCATCCGCCCCAACCCTATTCTCGCAAACTAAAAGTATAGACGCAAAGAGCGCGCGCCGTTCAAGACGACCCGATCTCAAACATCGTTAGCGCGCAAAATACTTGCACCCGCGCTCTGCTCTGTGTCTCCTAGGCATCACAAACCGCTGACGAGACTCGCGCGAAAAGAGAACTCCACCCATGAACATCATCGCCGTCATCGGCATCGTCGTCACGCTCGTCACCGCGGTGCCGGTCTTGCTGCAGATGCGCCGCCACCCGCGCGGGCTTTTGATTCTGTTCTTCGCCGAAATGTGGGAGCGCTTTTCGTTCTACGGCATGCGCGGCCTGCTCATCTTCTATCTGACGCAGCATTTCCTGTTCGACGACAAGTTCGCCAACGGCCTCTACGGCGCTTACGGCGCGCTGGCCTATCTGCTGCCGCTGATCGGCGGCACGCTGGCCGATCATTATCTCGGCACGCGCAAGGCCGTGGCCTTCGGCGCGCTGCTGCTCGTCGCCGGTCACGCCACCATGGCCTTCGAAGGCGAGCCCGCAACGCAAGTGCTCACCTATCAAGGCGCGCACTACGACTTCGCGGTCGAGGGCCGCGGCAACGCGCGCACCGTCCACCTTCTGGTCGCGGGCGCGCCTTACGCGGTCAAGGCCGCAAGCGACGGCGGCCTCGCCATCGAGGGCCTCGCCGAGGGCGGACCGCTCCCCACGTTGTTGCCGAAAGACTCGTTCGAACTCACGGTCAAAGACCGCGACCCGCTTTACACCGGCATCTTCTTCCTCGCGCTGTCGCTGATCGTCATGGGCGTGGGCTTCCTCAAGCCCAACATCTCGACGCTGGTCGGCCAGCTCTACCCGCAAGCCGACCCGCGCCGCGACGCTGGCTTCACCCTGTTCTATTACGGCATCAATCTGGGTTCGTTCTGGGCCGCGATATTGTGCGGCTGGCTCGGCACGACGTTCGGCTGGTGGGCGGGCTTCGGCGCCGCCAGCATCGGCATGGCCGCGGGCTACATCGTCTTCGTGCTGGGCAAACCGCTCCTGCAAGGCAAGGGCGAACCGCCCGATCCGGCCAAGCTCGCGCGCAAAGTCGCCGGCGTGTTCAAGGTCGAATGGCTGATCTACTTGGGCTCGCTCGCCGGCGTCTCGATCGTCTGGCTGTTCGTGCAGCGCTTCGAGTATGTCGGCTATGCGCTCGCCGCCGGCTCGATCGCGGTCCTCGTCTATCTCGTCTACTTCATGCTCACCCAATGCACGCGCGCCGAAGCCCAGCGCATGATACTGGCGCTGACGTTGATTTTGTTCTCGGTCGTCTTCTTCACGCTCTTTAATCAGGCGGGCTCCTCGCTCAACCAATTCGCCCAGCGCAACACCGAACTCGACCTCCTCGGCACCAGCATCACCCCGGCCCAAACCCAGTCGTTCAACGCCGGTCTCATCCTGTTGCTCGCCCCCCTGTTCGCCGCTATGTGGGCCTACTTGGAACCGCGCCGTCTCGATCCCAACGCCCCGGCCAAGTTCGGCCTCGCGTTACTGCAGATCGCAGCCGGCTTTGCCGTTCTCGTTTGGGGCGCGCAAAACTTCGCCAGCCCCGAATTCAAAGTGCCCCTAATTTTCCTATTCGTCATGTATATTTTCCACACCACCGGCGAACTCTGCCTCTCGCCGGTGGGCCTGTCGCAGATGACGCGCCTCTCGCCGCCGGCAACCGTCGCGACGATCATGGCAACCTGGTTCTTAGGCTCCGCCTGGGCCGGCTACGTTGGGGCCTTGATCGCGCAACTCACCGCGGCAAAAACCCTCGCCGGCCAAGTCCTCGACCCCGGCGCCGCCCTGCAAAACTACATCTCCGTCTTCACCACCGTCGCCATGTGGGGCGCGATCTTAGGAGTGGCCGTCCTCATCCTGTCCCCCCTCCTCGGCCGCCTCGACCGCGA
>JAIOQG010000075.1 GCA_021413465.1 Alphaproteobacteria bacterium
GCCGCTTGGCTGCGCTCTTCGCCCGGGATCAAGTCGCCGCTTTTGAACACGAAACCGAAATCGGCCAGACCGTAAAGCTGCGCCGTGTCCAAGATGCGCGCCATCCCCACGCTGCCCAGCGGCACGTCGTAGCGGATCTCCGCCAATCCCTTCAGGCAGTGATCGCCCGTCAATTCGTACGGATCGAAGGCGCGCCCGATATCCGCGCCGCCGTAGCCGCATTGCTCCGACACCAGCAAAGCGCCGTCCGCGATCTGCGCGTCGACCTGCGTGAACACATGCAAGTTCGGCCGCAGCGATTGCAACCGCGACACCGAACCCTCAAGCCGGATGAACTGACCCGACGCGCCCAAACGGCTGCTCTTGGGATCGTTCTCGTCCGTCGCGCCGAACACGCCCAAACCAACGTGCAACGCCCCCGACGCCTGCAGCAAACCGCCCCAGCGGTCGTGCGTGTCGTAGTCGACGCCGGCCACGATCACCGTCATCGTGTCGTGCGAATTCTCCACGCTGATAATGTCGCTGTTCAAATCCTTGTAGTTCAGCCCCAGCGAGGCATAAAGATTCTGCGCCCGCGAGCGCAGGATCGGATAACTAAAAGATGCATTGCCCGTCCAGCCGTCGGTCTGGAAATCGAGCGCCGGATTGACCGGCTCGCCCACCTTCGAATGCGACCGCGACACGTCGAAGCCAAAGCCCAACCCGTCGCTCGTCAACGGCACGTCGAAGCGCCACGCCAGATAGGACAGCTCCTCCCCGTCCGGCACCCGCACGCCGAACACGCTGAACCGTTCTTCCGCCCCCAGCACGCTGTTCAACGCCACATGCGCCTGAACCCGCACCGGCCCGATCGCATCCGAGCCGCGATTATTGACCTCGATCCCCGCGTCGACGAGCTTGCGCTCGATCATCATCACAAGCTTGGTCGCGCCCGGATCGCCTTCCATGCGCTCGAACACGCTTTTGACTTCCACGCCCGCAAGATCGTTGGCCAGCAGCAAATAGCGTTCGAGATCGGCCGTCTTCAAAGGCCGCGACGCTTGCAAGCGTTCGGCAAACCCGCCCCACAATTTCGAATGGAACGAACGTTCGTCCTGGAATTCGACGTCCCCGATATAGCCTTCGACCACGCGCACGCGCACCGCGCCGCCTTTGACTTCCTGCGCCGGCACGAACGCGAGCGACAGCGCGTAGCCGGCATTCACATAAAGGCGCGTGATGTCGTTGGCCGCGGCGTACATCTGCGCCAGCGAAACCTCTTGCCCGATCAACGCCGCAAACGGCCGCCCCAACACGTCGTCCGACAGCACCGAATTGCCGTCGATATCCACGCTCTTCAACACAAAGCGAACGGCGTCCGCATTGGCGGGTGCCGCTTGCGAGTCCAGTGTTGGAACTTTGATCGTCGTCGTCGGCCGCGGCGGCTTGGGTGCTTTTTCGTATTGCCGTTCGATCGAGCCCGCACCGCCGAACACCTCGGCATGCGCCATCACCGAGGCCGTGAGCGAAAGACTTAGAGCGGCAACCCCCACGATTGCCGCCCGAAGCTTTCGACCACGGACCATCAGCGTAACGAACTCGCAATCGGACCACGCCGCAAAGCTGCGGCCGGAACGTGCGCCCCCCATAACTCCCCCCAATTCCTCAGCGGCTCCCAACTGCCACCAGCTTCAGGTTCCCCAACGGCACCCTCGGCCTTCACTTCCCCACGGGGGAAATATCGCACAGAGTTCGCCCGGAGCTTCAATCTATCGCTGGTTGAGTCCGCGATCAGCCCCATAACAGATGCGCAAACGACACACTGAAATTAAGCTCAACAGCGCCAGTAGGGTAAACACCACCGCCGCGCACTATCCCTTGTAGCGGCACGCTTGCATCAGTCGCGATGAAACGCCTGTGAGAAGGGCAGAACTTCCCGCATGCCTTCCGCATGAACTAATTTTCCACGATGTCGGACACAAAGAAGATCAGCACCGCGCGCAGCTTGCGCCAGCGTCAGACCGATCTTGAATCGCGCCTTTGGCAAGTCCTGCGCAACCGCCGCGTCTGCGAATTCAAGTTCAGACGCCAACATCCCGTCGGCCCTTACGTCGCGGACTTCGCGTGCCCCGAAGCAAAGCTGGTGATCGAAATCGACGGCTACTGGCACACCGAACGCCAAGGCGAAGACGCAATGCGCACCGATCGCCTACGCAGCTTGGGCTACGAAGTCGTGCGCTTCGAGACCGACGACGCCGGCAGCGATCTCGGTCCGCTCGTCCAAGCCATTCTCCAAGCCGTCAAAGAACGCATCGCCGATCGACAACGCCGGCGCTAGTCGCAAACAACCTTCCCCCCTCTCTCTTCCGCCTTCGGAAGGGAGAGGGGCCGGGGGTGAGGGATGGCCTAAGCGGCAAACACAATCAGGCCCAGCGACAAGGGACACCTTCGCGTCTTCTCTACCTTCGCATCTTCGCGTGAATCTTCATTCCCCGCATCACCCGCCACAAACACCATCCCTCACCCCCATCCCCTCTCCCTTCCAAAAGATGGAAGAGAGAGGGGTGAAGTGATGCCGCTTGCACCAGCGTGATGCGTAACGGCCCCCCTATAGGGGTGCCGTCACGCGTCACGCTACCGTGGGCTGGACATGAAGTGCCGTCACGCGCGTGTCACGGTGGCGTCACGCTGCCCGTCACGCGATGCTCAGTGCAACAGCCAAACAAGCCTCGGCGTGAACGCAAGCTTTTTCCTGGCTTTCAGCGCGTTCAGGATACGCTGCATCTTGGCGCGTGACGCATCTTGCCGACGCCGCCGCACATTGAGATCGCCCGTCACGCTGTCCGTCACGCCGAGCAATTCCTTGGCTCGGAAGTGCTCCATCAAATCGTGACGCGTGACGGCGCGTTCGCGCTTCATGTCGGGTTTGGGCGCCACCAAATCGGGGCTCATCTCGGCGATGAAGCTTTGGATTTCCTCAAGCCACATCTGCTGATCGGCGGCAAGTTTCAGCCCGCGCGATTTCTTCTTCGTCAGGCCCGTCACCTCCTCCACCACCATCGTCGTCACCTCGTCGCCGTCGTCGTCCACGCCCAGCACCAGTGGGCGTAAGGCAAAGCCCAGCACCGCGCCGCACGGCCCGTCCTTGTTCTTCTTGATCTCCGCCCGCCGCTCGGCGCTTTCGGCGTCGCGGCTGACATAGAGCGTCATGTCCGCCGCCCCGTTCAGCGACGAGTGCCCGCGCATGCCGCGCGCCTCGTCCTTGCCGGTGTGATGGATCAGCATGACATGGCACCCCGTCGCCTCGCGCAAGCCGTCGAGCACGGCGATGAGCGCCCCCATATCGCCGGCGGTGTTCTCGTCGCCCTCCGCAATCGCGCGCGCCAGCGTATCGACCACGATGAGCTTGGCCTTCACAGCCAGCGCCGCCGCGCGCACATCCTCAAGCGCGCCCAGATCGGAAAAAAAGTTCACCTGCTGCGCCGCAAAGTGGAACGCCTCCGTGCCGCCATATTCGCGCGCAAAGCCCGTCACGCGCGCCGGGAAACCGCCCTCGCCCTCAAGCGCCAGATAAAGCACGCCGCCGGGCCTCACCCGCCGCCCGAACGCCCCCGTTCCGCGCGCCACATGCCAGCCGAAATACTGCGCCAGAAAACTCTTGCCGCAGCCCGGCTCGCCATACACCACCGACAGCGCGCCGCATTCGATCAATCCCTTGATCAGATAGGCGCGCTGCGGCACCGCCACCGCATCCGCCACCGACAGCACGCGCAAAGCGCCGAAGGCGCGGCCCGCGCGCTCGGGCGGCCGTTTTGGCAACGCCATCGGTTCGAGCACATCGCCCAGTTCAAACACCGCGTCGGGGTCGAGCACCCGCTCGTTGTCGCTCAAAGCACACCGCCTTTCAGAACGTCGTTCCAATCCGTGCCGTCACGCTTGGGAAGCACGATGCGCACCTCCGCGCCGGCCTTAACCCAGCGCGCCTCGCAGGCCCGCGCGCCCTTCTCGCCGGCCGCCTTCTCGTCGTGATCGGCAAATATCGTCAGCGCCTCGATCCCCTTAAGCACCGGAAACTTCGCGATCGTGCCCACCGACAAACACGACCACATCGGCCACCCCAGCCCCCACACGCTCAGCGCCGTCTCGATGCCCTCCGCAATGCCAAGCCCCAGCGTCACCTCCGCATCCGGCGTCAGCTTCACCGCCGCGCCCGCCGACGGCCCCAACATCATCTTCGCCGCCTCGCCCCCGTCGGTGTTCTTGCTCGAGCCGTCGGGCTTGAGAAACGTGCGATGCACCCCGCGCGGCGCGTCGCTGACGATGTCGCGCATCAAGGCCACCATCGCCGGCAGCCGCTCGGCCCCGCGCGGACACGCCGGATGAAAGCGCAAATCGGCGGGCCAGCGTTTGGGCTTTGCAATCCCGCGCGGCCCCAGCAAATAGCGCTCCGCCGGCGTGCCCGCGATCGGCACCGTCTCGCGGTAAACGCTCAGCGCATAGCGCGTCCGCCGCGCATCGTCCTCGGCGCGCGCCTGCGCACACGCCAACTCCATGCCGTTGTCGAGCATGTTGCGTCCTATTGTTGGAAGAGATTGATCGAGCGCGAGCGTCGAATGACGACGTACACGGAGAAAAGAAGAATCTCACGCAAAGCCGCTAAGACGCGAAGCAGAAAGAAAGAGTTGAAACGCCAAGAACGCCAAGAGGCTCATGGCGAGTGTTCAACGCCGCGCTCGCCATGAGCCTCTTGGCGTTCTTGGCGTTTCAACCGTTCTTTCTTCGCGTTTCATACCAACCGGCGGAAGTTTCGATCCCAAACCAAAAAAGGTCGTCATGGCCGGCCTTGAGCCGGCCACCCAGGGTCAACGCGCAAGCGGTTCCATCGCTCAGCTCTACGAACCCCGGGTGGCCGGGTCGCGCTTCGCTTGCCCGGCCATGACGACCAAAGTTGAAGTTGGGATCAGAAGTTTGCTCGGCGGGTATTTGCGGCTTAGCGTGAGTCCACTTTTCTAACAGCGCCGCGCCCACGAAAAAGCCCGCGGAAAGCTCAAAAGCTCGCCGCGGGCATACGTCCCCATCATGGATGGTTACAGCGCCGAATCTAGCCGAAAGCGCCGAACAAAGAAAGAACAAATTCTGTGGATATCCACACCCGCCCCGCGGCGTAAAAAAAAGGCGCCGCAGAAGCCCCCCTCCGCGACGCCAGCAAACTCGATGACAAAACCTATTCGGCGGCGGCCAGCGCCCCGGGATACATCGGACGTTCCGCAGGCTTGAGCGCCGGACGGCGGCCATGCAGCGTGACGG
>JAIOQG010000076.1 GCA_021413465.1 Alphaproteobacteria bacterium
TATCACTTATCGCATGGAGCCGCAGTTGAAATTGATCTAGCGCGGCGAAACCGCAACCGCATCAAGCCAATGTGCCGGCTCTGCCAGATCGTTCTGCGACGCGACCAGCGTCAGCTCGTCCGCCGGTTCAGCAGCGCTTGCCCGTAAAATACAATCGACGGATGAAC
Organism: Alphaproteobacteria bacterium; assembly: GCA_021413465.1. Classification (GTDB taxonomy): domain Bacteria; phylum Pseudomonadota; class Alphaproteobacteria; order Micropepsales; family Micropepsaceae; genus SZUA-430. The sequence goes on from JAIOQG010000076.1 coordinate 168, forward strand.
TGGCCCGCACCAAAGCATTGACCGGCGCTATCGCCCGCAGGCGGGCCGCCAAGTAGAGCGCCGCGAACAAATCCCCCGATCCACTCAGCACACGCTCAAGCCGTGCGGCGGCGGTTGCCCACGCGCCGCTTTTCGTCACCGCCACGGTGCCGATGCGATCGCCGGGAAACGGCACCGAAGTCGCCACGACTTCCGCGTTTCCAAGCGTGCGCGCCGCGCTAACGGCGTCCGCCGCGGTTTCGATTCGGCGCGACGTCAGACCCGAAAGCTCGAACCGGTTCGGCGTCAAAATATCGGCCAAGGGCAACAAATCGCGCGCCATCGCTTCCGCCACGCCCGCGCGCGCATAGGCACCGCTATCGTCGCCGAACACCGGATCGCAAAGATAGAGCGCCTCCGCATTGGCCGCTTTCACGCGCCGCACCGCATCGGCCACCGCCGCCGTCTGATCGGCCGCGCCAAGATACCCCGAGATCACACCGTCGCAGCGCTTAAGCCAGCCGTGCTGTGCCAGCCCGTCGATCAAATCGGCGATCCGCCCTGCGGCGATCGCCTCGCCGCGAAACGTGCCGTGCCCCGGATGGTTCGAGAGCAGCACCGTCGGCACCGCCCAAACATCGATCCCCAACCGCTGCAACGCAAACCGCGCCGCGCCGTTCCCCACATGCCCGCGCACGACGTCGGATTGGATCGAAAGAACAGTCAGACCCTTACGCATCGGCGCACGCGGCGATCTTGCGCTGAATGAACCGCCGCTCCGCCTCGCTGGTCGGCAGCCCCAGCGCCGTTTCGAAAGCCGCGCGCGCCACCCCGCGCCGCCCGCGTTGCAACTCGAGATCGCCGGTCGTCATGTGAAACGGCACATACTTCGCAACCAATGGATCGCGCGCCAGATGCTCGATCCCACTCAACGCCGCATCCGGCCCATCCACCATCGCAACCGCGATGGCGCGGTTGAGCGACACGACCGGCGAAGGCGCAACCTCCATCAACATATCATAATAGCTCTTGAGCTGCGCCCAATCGGTCTCCGCCCAACTGCGCGCCGCCGCGTGAACCGAAGCCGCCCCCGCTTCGATATGCAGCGCCGTCAGCACGTCGCCGGCGCGCGCCCTCGACAAATGCTCGAAGCCTTGCGCGATCAGCCCTTGGTCCCAATACGCGCGGTTCTGTTCTGCAAGCAAGATCGGCGTGCCGTCGGCGCCCACACGCGCCGCGTGGCGCGAGTGCTGAAAGCAAAGCAGGGCAGCCAACGCATGGGCCTCCGCCGTCCGCGCACTAGGATGACGCGCCACGGTTTCGGCGAGCCGTACCGCTTCCGTGCAAATTTCGTGGCGGATCAACGTTTCCCCGACGCTCGCCGAATAGCCTTCGTTGAACAACAGATAGATCGTTCGCAATACCGAGGGCATACGCTCCTGCATCGCCCGCGCCGTCGGCATGTCGAGCGAGAGATCGAGATCGCGAATGCGTGCTTTCGCCCGCACGATGCGCTGCGCAATAGTCTCCGCGTTCGCAAGCAGTGCGCGACCGATCTCCTCGACGCTGAACCCGCAGGCGACCTTCAGCGTCAGCGCAAGCCGCGCCTCCTCCGGCAATTGCGGATGACAGCACAGCGCGATCATCGACAATTCGTCGTCGCCCAACGGTCCGCCGTCGCCGGGTTGCGTGCGCTCCTGCAACGCCGTCGCCCATCCTGCGACTTTGGGTTCCAGCGCCGCAAACAACGCCCCCCGCCGCAGGCGATCGAGCGCGCGGTTGCGCGCGACCGTCAATAACCACGCCGCGGGATGCTCCGGCACCCCGCGCGCGTCCCAAGACTCCAAAGCCGAAACGAACGCTTCTTGAACCGCATCCTCCGCCAGCGACAAGTGCGCCGGTCCGAATATCCGTGTCAGTCGCGCGACGAGGCGTGGCCGCTCGCCGCGCGATAATCGCGCCGTCAACGCTTGAAGGTCTTCGGTGCCGTCCCTCATCCGATCTTGTCGACTTCCCGCACTTCGATGCGACCGTAATACTTAAGGTGCGGGCACCCTTGCGCAATGGCGCAAGCCTCGGCGTAATCCTTCGCTGCGATCATGAAAAAGCCGCCGACAACTTCTTTGCTTTCCGCGTAAGGGCCGTCGGTGATCGTAACTTTGCCTTGTCTGTCGCGTAAAACTTTGCCGTTGTCGTCGCGGAGTTTTTCGCCCCCGACAAGGCGCCCTTCCACGCGAAGCTTCGCCGACCAGTCCCGATATTCCTTGATCATCGCCATCATACGGTCGTGTGGAATACCCGCCCGCTGGCTCTCATCCTCGTGCAGAAGAAGCAAATAATTTTGCATAACCGTCCCTCCATGTTGAGCTTATGCTTCAAAAGGACGAACGGCGAGACCGGGAATCGACAGGCTTGGCCTCTGGCAGCGCGCCCGATAGGTTCGGACCACAGATTCCACGCAGGATTGTCCAATGTCCCACGCCGTCCGCCCGCGCCGCAGTGTCCTCTACATGCCGGGCTCCAACGCCCGTGCCTTGGAAAAGGCGGCGAGCCTTCCCGTCGACGCGCTCATCCTCGACCTCGAAGATGCCGTCGCTCCCGAATCGAAAGACCTGGCGCGCGACCAGGTTTGCGCCGCCGTTAAGGATCGTCGCTTCGGCAAGCGCGAAGTCATCATCCGCGTCAACGGCCTCGAAACGCCGTGGGGTCGCAGCGACATGGAGCAGGCCGCCAAGGCCGCGCCCGACGCCATTCTCGTTCCCAAAGTCAGCAATGCAGTAGACGTCCAGCGCGCCAGTGCCATGCTGGGCAACGCGCCAGCGTCGCTCGCGCTTTGGCTCATGATGGAAACGCCGCAAGCGATCTTCCACGCCAACGAAATCGCAGGCGCCGGCGGCCGCTTAACCTGTCTTGTGATGGGCACGAACGACCTCGTGAAGGAACTGCGCGCCCAACACACGCCGGGCCGCGAGGCGCTGCTCGCAAGTTTGAACCTCTCCGTTCTCGCCGCCCGCGCGCACGGCCTGGCCGTTATCGACGGCGTCTTTAACGAAATCGCGGACACCGCCGGCCTAGAGTTCGTCTGCGCCCAGGGCAGGGCCATGGGCTTCGACGGCAAGACGCTGATCCACCCCTCACAGGTTGAAATCTGCAATCGGACGTTCTCGCCTGACCCCGAGGAAGTGACCCGCGCCCGCGCCATTCTTGCGGCTTTTGCAAAGCCCGAAAACAAGGGCAAAGGCGCGATCGCTCTCGATGGCCGCATGGTTGAGCTTCTTCACGCCGAAATCGCCAAGCAAACCGTCGCTTTGGCCGAGGCAATCACTGCCCTTGAACGCGCCTAGCGAGGCATTTTGCCCTCTTTGCGCCTGAATGCTAATATAGCTATGGACCGCTGGGCCGGGCCTCTCTGGGGCTCGGCCTAGCTATTTTGGGGCGGCATCTCGGCCTCGCGGACAGCACATTTGGGGTACCCATGCTTAAGCGGTTTCTCGTCGTTTTAGGTCTTCTGGCAATCGTCTCCTCTTACGCGGCTCCGGCTTACGCCGTCGAAGGCGTTTCCGAACGCCAAGCCCGCAAAAAGCTTGAAGCGCAAAAATATCCGCAACAAGCCTCCGAGGCGCTCCAGAACAACAATCCCGATCTCGCCATCGAACTCTTCACCAAGGCGATCGAGTCGAAAGCGTTCAACGATCAACCGCAAACGATCGGCGAACTCTATTACGGCCGCGGCAATGCCTATCGCATGAAGAAGGATTGCGCGGCCGCCATTGTCGACTACAACAAGGCGGTCGAAACACTCACCGACGGCGACCTCTATTTCACGCGCGCCGCCTGCTATCTCGAATTGAAGGAAGACGACAAGGCGCTGGCCGACCTGGACGCCGCGGTCAAGGTCGATCCCGACGCTGCGATGTTTCGCAATGCCCGCTGCATTTTGCTCTTCAACCGCAAAGATTTCGCCGGCGCTCTGCCCGACTGTGAAAAAGCGTCGGCTGCGAGTCCCAACGACAAGAATTTGCTGACCGCGATCTCGCAAGCCGCAGAGCAAACCGGCAACAAAGCGCGTGCCGCCGATGCCTACCGCAAACTCCTGGCTCTCGATCCGGGCAACCCGATCGCAACCGAAGGCCTGAAACGAGTTGGCGGCTAACGGCGTTTAACCTGGGTTCATGTTTGGTTTGTTTGAATGCGTGGTGCCGTTCGTGACGGTGCCGCGCAGGTCCGACAAGAAGAGGGGTTGCATCCCTCGATCACAAGGAGTTTGGAAGTGAAGCGACTGCTGATTGGAACGTTGTTTGCTTTGGTGGCTACGGCCACTGCGTTCGCAGCCGAACCAGCGGCGACACCCGCCGCACCCGCGGCGGCACCCGGTCCGTCCGGCAATCCGCCCGTGCGTTACGATTGGCAAGGAAATCACAAAAAGGCGCAAGCCGCTCTCGCCGCGCGCGACTACAAGACGGCCATCATCCTGTTCACGGAAATTCTAAACTATCCGCGTTTGCCAAAAACCTGGCTTGCACCGACGCTGTATTTTCGCGGCAAGGCCTATCGCTCGTCGCGCCAATACAATTTAGCGGTGACCGACTACCAAGCCGCCACGCAGGCCGATGCAAAAATGGATGTCGCCTTTTACGAACTCGGCGCGACTTATCAGGCCTTGGACCAACACGGCAAAGCGATTTCCGCTTTCGGTCAGGCGATCTCGATCAAAAGCAACAACGCCGACTATTACTACGGCCGCTGCGTTTCGTTCAGCTACCTTGGAAAATTCGCTGATGCGATCAACGATTGCGAGCGCGCGACGCGCTTGCGTCCGGGCAGTGCCGACATGTTGGGCTCGCTCGGCCGTCTTTACGAAGACAGCGGTCAGAAACAGCGTGCGATCGAGACCTATAAATTGGCGCTTGCGATCAACCCGCGCCAGGCCGAAGCTCTCGACGGGTTGAATCATCTCAAATAAGAAGCGAAAGCCTTGACGCAAATGACATCGGCCGGCGGCGGAAACTTCTTCGAAGATTTCCACGCCGGCCAAGTTTTTCACCACGCCCCCGCGCGCACGCTGACGTCGGGCGACAGCGCGCTCTACACCGCCCTCTACGGCGCACGCTTTGCCACCCAAAGCTCCGTCGAATTCGCGCGTTCGCTTGGCTTTCCGTCGAGCCCCATCGACGATCTCTTGGTCTTCCACACTGTGTTCGGCAAGACGGTGCCGGAAATCTCGCTGAACGCGATCGCGAATTTGGGCTATGCGGACTGCCGCTTTGTGCGGCCTGTATTTGCCGGCGACACCTTGAGCGCGACGACCGAAGTGCTCGGCTCGCGCGAAAACGCAAACCGCGAGTCCGGCATCGTCTACGTGCGTACCGCGGGCTTCAACCAGCGCGGCGAACAAGTATTGACCTACGCGCGCTGGGTGATGGTTCGAAAGCGTTCGAAAGACGCGGCGGTTCCGACAGCAATCGTGCCCGACCTGCCGAAAGCCGTGGCGCCTGACCATCTCCACGTGTTTGCCGTCGACGCACTGGCGCCGAAGCACCGCGCCGAGACCGGCGGCCCGCGCTTCTTCGACGACCTCGCCGTGGGTCAGCGTTTCGACCACGCCGACGGAATGACGGTCGAAGACGCGGAGCATATGATGGCGACGCGCCTCTATCACAACACCGCGCGCGTGCACTTTAACGCGCACAGTGAGAAACAAGGCCGCTTCGGCAAACGTATCGTCTATGGCGGACACGTCATCTCGGTTGCGCGTGCCCTAAGCTACAACGGGCTGGAGAATGCTTTTTTTGTGGCTGGCATAAATGCCGGGCGCCACGTTGCACCCTGTTTTGCAGGCGACACGATCTACGCATGGTCGGAAGTGCTGGAAAAAGCGCAGAGTCACACACGCAAGGATTGGGGCTTCCTGCGTTTGCGCACGGTGGCCGCGAAAGATCGTCCGTGCGGGGATTTTCCGGACAAACAAGCCGATGGGTCTTATGATCCCTCGATTCTTCTCGATCTCGACTATTGGGTCGTCGTTCCGCGCGCCTAAGTTCGGCGGCAACGGCTTGCGGTCCGTGGCCGTGTCGCGCGCATAACAATTTGGTGGAAGCAGTCGTATGGGTGTCGGGTCGCTGATGCGCGTTGCCATGGCGTCGGTGGTTTTTCTGGCCGCGCTTGCGTTTTCGACCGCGGCGCAAGCGTGGGATGAAATCCACGACGGCAGTGCGCGCGAAGCGGCGGAGTGCGTTTCATGGGCGCCCGGTCGCATCGATTGCTTGACGCGCCTGTCGACCGGCAAACTGTCGTGGATATTTTTAGACAACGGCAAATGGAGCCCCCCGCGCGATCTCGGCGGCGCGCTGGCTGGCGCGCCAAGTTGCATCTTGCGCGGACCGGGCGGAATCAATTGTTTTGCCACCAGCGCCAAGGGCGTCCTAGCGACGATCAATTTGAACGGTCAGTCTTGGAGCAAATGGTCGTCCCTCGGTGGCGATCTCATCCCCGCGCGCGTTTCGTGTGTCGCCTTAGCCCGCGACCGCATGGCCTGCTTCGCGCGCGGCCGCCAAGGCCAGTTGATGATGCGCAAATGGACCGGCGGCAAGACCTGGGATCCCTGGCGCGATCTCGGTGGCACGCTCAGCGCCGATCCGAAATGCCTTCCGGTAAACAGCCTGGGTGCTGCCTGCTTCGGCCGCGCCGTGAGCGGAGACTTGATGGCGTTCCTGCCCGATGCCACCGGCAAAAGCGGTGGCTGGACATCGCTCGGCGGCAGCATCGAAGGCCGGCCGTCTTGCCTAAGGCTGAAATCGGGCGAGGCCGCTTGCGTTGCCAAGGGTCGCAGTGGTCGTCTGCACATGTGGCGCGGCATGCCGCTCTATGCCGAGAATGCGGGCATCACAACCTCAAGCGATGACATCACGACCGAAGAACCCGCTTGCGCCCTCGACGGCGGCGATCTGGTTTGCTTCACCAGCAACGCACAGCGCCAACTCGTTCGGCGCAGCCTAGGCACGGGCGTCGACACCTCGCATGACGGCATTCTGGAATCGCCACTGGTTTCGGCTGCCACCTGTCTTTCGTTCGCGCCCGAACAGATCGGCTGCGTCGTGACCGACGGTGATCGCAAACTTCAATTCGCCGCCGGACAAAAACTCGAGGCCGGCACCGCCGAAGATCCGTCCACCGCCGCCGACGAAGAAGCGCAAGGATCTTGGTACCTGTCGAATCTTCAGACCGGCAGCGCCTGCCGCGTCGAACTCACACCGGATCTGGCATTCGGCGCCAAGCGCCTGCGTGTCGGCCCGGCCTGTCGTCGCGTCGGCGTCCCCGCACGACCCGCTCAATGGGATCAAGACGAAAGCGAACTCTTGTTCTTGGCGGCGGACGGCCAAGTATTGCTTCGTTTCCACTCGACGCGCGCCGGCCGCTGGATCAGCCCACAGCGCGACGCGGCATTGCTGCTGACCCGCGAACCGCCGGAAGCAACAGGCGAAGCGTCGACTTTGCCCGACACGCCGACGAACGACGCCGTCGATCGCGCCGAGATGATGGGCCCTTGGCGCGTTTTCGCCGACCGCGGCGGTTTTGTCTGCACGATCAAACTGACGGGAGTGCCCTTCGCCGCCGGCTACCGCGCGCAATGGGATCCCGCCTGCGGCACGCGTTTTGCCAATGCGCGCTACTGGACCGAAAGCGGACCGGCCATCGTGTTCGTCGGCGCGGGCGAAACTGTCGTCGCCCGCTTCGAGCCGGCGGGGCAGGGCAAGTGGCGCACGCAACACGACGGCGGCATCACGCTGATGCGTTGATCGCACCAAACGCTTGGCGTTTGCGCAAGGCGTCTGCTATCGGGGCTTATGACCAAACGCTTCCTCATTGTCGATCGCGTCAAAAGCCTCGGCTTCGCCTTTACCGGCATCGCCACCATGATCCGCACGCAACACAACGCGTGGATTCATCTGGCATCGACGCTCACCGTGGTCTCCGCCGGCATTTGGTTCGGCGTTTCGCGTGAAGAATGGGCCTGGCTGGTCCTGGCGATTGTCGCGGTTTGGACGGCTGAGGCCCTGAACACCGCTTTCGAACTCATGTGCGACGTCGCCTCGCCCGAGTTTCACCCCTTGGTCAAACAGGCAAAAGACGTGGCCGCCGGCGCCGTCCTGATTGCGGCCTTCGGTGCCACGATCGTGGGCCTCTTGGTATTCGCGCCGCGCCTCATCGTCTTGTTCGGCTGGCAGTAACCGGCCCGGCGGTGCTAAAGAACCGCCCAAAGAACGCTCAACGGAGAAACGCCCATGGTGCGGGACATAACCCATTTCATCGCCGGCCGCCACGTCAAGGGAACCTCGGGCCGCTTTGGCGACGTCTACAATCCAGCCACCGGCGAAGTGCAGGCACGCACACCGTTGGCCACGACGGCTGAGATGCGTTCGGCCGTCGAGGCGGCGCTCAAAGCCTTCCCCGAATGGTCGGCGCAGAACCCGCAAAAGCGCGCCCGCGTGATGTTCAATTTCAAAGCGCTCGTCGAAAAAAACATGGACGAGCTGGCGCACATGCTCTCCGCCGAACACGGCAAGGTCATCGCGGATTCAAAAGGCGACATCCAGCGCGGCCTTGAGGTTATCGAATTCGCCTGCGGCATCCCGCATCTGATGAAGGGCGAATACACCGAAAGCGCCGGCACCGGCATCGACGTCTATTCGATGCGCCAACCTCTGGGCGTCGTCGCCGGCATCACGCCGTTCAACTTCCCCGCCATGATTCCGATGTGGATGTTCGGCGTCGCCATCGCCGCCGGCAACACCTTCGTCTGCAAGCCGTCGGAAAAAGACCCAAGCGTTCCCATCCGCCTCGCCGAACTGATGCTGGAAGCGGGCGCCCCGGCCGGCGTGCTCAACGTCGTCCACGGCGACAAAGAAGCGGTCGACGCGATCCTCAAAGATCCCGACATCAAAGCCGTCAGCTTCGTGGGTTCCACCGCGATCGCCGAATACGTCTACATGACCGGCACCGCGCACGGTAAACGCATCCAGGCCATGGGCGGCGCCAAGAACCACGCCATCATCATGCCCGACGCCGATCTCGACCAAGTCGTCGACGATCTCATCGGCGCGGGCTACGGCTCGGCCGGCGAACGTTGCATGGCAATCGCAGTCGCCGTTCCCGTCACCGACAAGCTCGGCGACGAACTCGTGCGCCGCCTCAAACCCCGCGTCGAGGAATTGAAGGTCTCGCTGCCCACCGATCCGGCGGCGAACTACGGCCCCCTCGTCACCCGCGAACATCGCGACAAGGTGAAGGGCTACATCGACATGGGCGTGAAAGAAGGCGCCGAACTCGTCGTCGACGGTCGCAATTTCCGCATGCAAGGCTACGAAAACGGCTTCTTCCTAGGCGGCTCGCTGTTCGATCACGTGAAGCCGACCATGCGCACCTATCAGGAAGAAATCTTCGGCCCCGTGCTGCAAATCGCCCGCGCAAAAGATTTCGAAGAAGCCTCAAGCCTCCCTTCGAAACACCAATACGGCAACGGCGTCGCGATCTACACCCGCGACGGCGACGCCGCCCGCGAGTTCGCAAGCAAAGTCCAAGTCGGCATGGTCGGCATCAACGTGCCCATCCCCGTGCCGCTCGCCTATCACACCTTCGGCGGCTGGAAACGCTCGGCCTTCGGCGACGTCAACCAACACGGCCCCGAAGGCGTGCGCTTCTACACCAAGATCAAAACGGTGACCGCCCGCTGGCCCACCAAAGGCGGCGCAAGGGAAGGCTCAAGCTTCGTCATCCCGACGATGAAATAGGGACAGCTATGCGTTCTCTTGTCGCCATCGCCGCGCTCGCGGGGTGCGTGTTTGCATTCTCTGCGCAAGCCAACCCCAGTTACGATTGCGCCAAGGCGCTGTCAGTCGCAGAAAAAGAAATCTGCCGCGTCCCGGACCTGCAATGGTTCGACCGCCAACTCGCACGCCTTTTCAATCTCGCCAAGGAGCAAGCGGGCGCTAATCGCGAGCGCATCGTCGTGCAGCAACGCCAATTCATCGTCCGCCGCGAAGCCTGCCGCGCCGACTACGATTGCCTTCAAGGCGCCTACAAAGCGCGCCTCGCCGAACTGGCAACCCAAGTGAATGTCTTCGAAGCCTACGCCGAGTACAGCACGAAAACGTCCAGCAGCACGATGTGGATCGTCCGCGACGGCTACCACGCGGGCGTCAAAATCCTAACCGTCGGCGGCGGCGGCCACACCTGCGTCTTCGAAGCCGACAACGCCACTACCACCGGCAAAGGCGTCGTCAAATGGCGCGGCACCGCCGGCGACGCCTGCCGCATCGACATCATCCCCGACGCCGACGCCCTGCGCGTCGAAACGCACGACTGCCAAGACTATTGCGGCATGCGCGCGCAGATGGATGGGGTCTATTCGCACGCGCGCTAAGGTGGTCAAGCTTGACATTAGGGCCGCTCCAACACGCGCCCGCCCATATATCCGCCGAACGCGCCGATGATCGCAAACACCCCTTCGATGAAGATCGAGAAATCGTCGGTTAGAATTTGTACATCGCCCTCGATGGCGGCCATCAAAAGCTGCAGCGCCACCATCCCCAGAAGCGCAGCGACCGCGCCCACCACCGCATAGGCCCAACGCGAAACGATCCCTGCGCGATAGACAAACCATCCGATCGCACCGCCGATGAAGCCGGCTGGGAAAATGGCGGGGACTGCCATCACGATCGCGAACACCGCCGCCGCGCGCAGGATCGAAAGAAAATCCTGAGGCCGTCGATCCTGGATCGCTCCGATGTAGATGACGAACGCCGCCGCAACAACGAAGACGCCGACGACACCCCAAAAGATGCCGGCCATCAGCGCGATATCAAACCTTCCGCGCGGCCGCGGTGTTGCGACTTCCGGCATTTGACGGCCTCCAACCGCGCCCAGTATCTCAAAGCCGGATTGTCACGCACAGTGCCCGGCGTCACAGCGCGGGCGCAGCGGGTTGCCCTTGCCCCGCAAACCCCGTATTCGCGAGATCGTTGCCCCCCATTCGGCGGCTTCAGTCCAGGATTGATCATGCAACCCGCCGACCGCTACCGCGCCCTCATCGCCGAAGGAAAACTGACCGGCGATCCCGAACAGGAGGCCGTCGCCGCCGCGCTCGATCGCTTGGCGCACGCGCTGAGTGCCTACGATCCCGACAAGAGAGCTTTCCTGGGCTTCGGCAAACGTCAAACCGCGCCGCGCGGCCTCTACATCCACGGCCCCGTCGGGCGCGGCAAGTCGATGCTGATGGATATGTTTTTCGACCACGTTGCCTTCGCCTCGAAGCGGCGCGTCCACTTTCACGACTTTATGGCCCGCGTGCATCGTGACGTTAAACACTGGCGCGAAACCGATCCGGGCGATCCCATCCCGCATGTCGCCCAAGGCATTCGCGACACCGCGGCGCTGCTGTGCTTCGACGAATTCCAAGTCTCCGATATCGCCGACGCCATGATCCTCGCGCGATTGTTCGACGCGCTGTTCGAAATGGGCGTCGTCGTCGTCGCCACCTCGAACCGCCATCCGCGCGAGCTTTACGAAAACGGCATCAACCGCCAGCTCTTCGTCCCCGCCATCGACTTGATCGAAAGCCGCATGGACGTGCTGAAGCTCGACGGCCCCATCGATTACCGCCTCGCGCGCCTCGAACGCAGCCGTGTCTATTTCGCGCCGCTCGACAAAGACGCAGATGCTGCGCTGGACGAAGTCTGGCATGACCTAACCGGCTTGGCCCACGGCGCGCCGGGCGAACTCGAACTACTGGGCCGCAAATTCGCGATCCCCGAACAAGCCAAAGGCGTCGCCCGCTTCACCTTCGATCAGCTCTGCGCCACCGCGCTCGGCGCACAGGATTATCTGGCCCTCGCCGACAATTTCCACGCCCTCGTTTTGCGCGGCATCCCGCAATTGACGGTGGACCAACGCAACGAAGCCAAACGCTTCGTCACCTTGATCGACGCGCTCTACGAACGTTCGGTGAAGTTGGTGTGTTCCGCAGCCGCTCCGCCCGCCGAACTCTATCGTTCGGGCGACGGCGCCTTCGAATTCGAGCGCGCATCCTCGCGCCTCATAGAAATGCAGACGCCCGATTATCTCGCGCGTCTGCATAAACCCAAATCAAAATTGAACTAACGCAGCGATTTACGGCTGCGGCATCGGCACCAGCGGCGCCGGGCCCGACGTGGCCGGCGAAGGTGATTCGCTCGGCGCCGCCGAAGCCGGCGTCTCCGTCACCGGAAGCGCCATGTGTTCGGCCGGAATATCGCCCGGAATCTGCACCGGCGTCGGCGCCGAAACATCACCTTCGGGGTCGTACGCCGCGGCGGAACGCGCCGGCGGTTGATAGACGTCCTGCTGCGCCTGAACCTCGACCGCGCGCGGCCGCGTAACCCGCGCGGGCTTCGGCTTGGCGATCTCGACGGCCGGTTCAACCGCATCGGGCTTCGTGCGCGGGCGTGCGGCCGTCATCTGCGGTTCGACAAATGCAACTTCCGTCGGCAACGCGGCGCGTGCCGGCGTTTGCAACGACAGCACCGCAAGCGGCGACGGCGCTGCTGCCGGAGTGCTTGGCAGTGTGGAGAACATCGCCGGAATTTCGCCGGCGGGTTCGGATGTCGTCGACACCGCGCTCGTGGCTTCGGCGCTGGATTGCGCCGCCGTTGCGAACATCGGACCGATGCGCAAAATCACCACCGGCTCGCCGTTGATCAGTGTCGAGGCAACCGGTGTGCTGCTGGCGGCGGTCGCAATGAAGGGCCCGCCTTGGCCGTTGGCCGTCGACACGCTCGCCTGCATCGGCGCCGTAAACGACTTCTCGTCGATCGCAGGTTGGCTTGTATCGAAAGAAACTTCGGCGGCTGGCGCCTGCACGGGGACTGGCGTCGCGACGGGCTTGGCCGCGTTCGCAATCGCGCGCGGCTGCTGCGCCGTTTGACTGGCCGTTTCGCCGTCCGTGAATTCCGAAGCAACCGTCGTACTCACAGGCATAAAAGCAAGCGACTGCGACGATAGGCTGCCGGTCGCCAACGCCGCCACATCGATCGATTGCGTGGCATTCGCGCGCGCCAATTGGCGTTCGCTTTCTTCCTGCGCCTTCTGAACCTTGATCTGGGCCCAAATCACGTCGGGGTCGTTTTCGTTTTCGCCCGCGCCGACGCTGGCAGACATATACTTGGGCGCGGCATAGATCACCGTCCCGTCAGGATCGATTCGCTCGACAAAAATCCCGTGGAAATCGTCGCGCGTGGCCGCCGAACCCGGCGCCTCGCATATGTCGCGATCCTCGCGCATCAGGCCTTCGGAGAAGCGGCAATCCTTGCCCGTTACGAGCGAGGCTGCGTGCTCGCCCAAATCGGCCCCCGTAAACAGGGTCGAGGCAAATCCGGCAAACGAGGAAATTGAGCTGAGTGAGATCCCGCCAACCGTGGCGGCACATCCACAAAGCATGGTCGTCGAGGCGAGAATCCCAGCAAGGGCAACTGGACGCATGACGTACTCCACGGGTTACTCTGTCGAGACCGGGCCTCGCTTCCCCCGAACCGTGGGGCCGGTCTCGCCAATTTTGGAACGATTGGCGAACTGCAACTTTGATGCCGCATCGTACATGAAAAATAAATTGAATCAATATTTGAGTTGACAGTGGTGCATCAAACACACGTACACGCAGCGCTTGCAACCTTGCGATTGAGTCGGTACCTGCGCTACGTCCCAAGGTTAATCGCATAGGGATCAAACCCATGGTGAACGCGGTCGGCTGTCCCGCTTTCATACAACCCCCACTTGGAAAGACTCGAAATGGCTCGCAAAAAGATCGCACTCATCGGTGGCGGACAAATCGGCGGCACGCTCGCCCACCTCATCGGCCTCAAGGAATTGGGCGATGTCGTCCTCTTCGACATCGTTGAAGGGCTGCCCCAAGGCAAATCGCTCGACATCTCCCAATCGGCCCCCGTCGACGGCTTCAACGCCAATTTTAAGGGGACACAGTCCTACGCCGATATCGCGGGCTCCGACGTGGTCATCGTCACCGCCGGCATCGCACGCAAACCCGGCATGAGCCGCGACGATCTTCTCGGCATCAATCTGAAAGTGATGGCGGCCGTCGGCGAGGGCATCAGGCAACACGCCAAAGACGCCTTCGTCATCTGCATCACCAACCCGCTCGATGCGATGGTGTGGGCCCTGCGCGAATTCTCCGGCCTGCCGCATCACAAAGTCGTCGGCATGGCCGGCGTCCTCGACAGCGCGCGCTTCCGGCACTTCCTCGCCGACGAATTCAAAGTCTCCGTCGAAGACGTCACCGCCTTCGTGCTCGGCGGCCACGGCGACACGATGGTGCCGCTCACGCGCTTCTCCACGGTCGCCGGCATTCCGCTGCCCGAACTCGTCAAAATGGGTTGGATCAAGCAGGAAAGTCTCGATCAAATCGTGCAACGCACGCGCGATGGCGGTGCGGAAATCGTGGGCCTCTTGAAAACCGGTTCGGCCTTCTACGCTCCCGCGACCTCGGCGATCGCAATGGCCGAGAGCTATTTGAAGGACAAAAAGCGCATCCTGCCGTGCGCCGCCTACGTGAAGGGCGAGTTCGGCGTGAAGGACATCTATGTCGGCGTGCCGTGCGTCATCGGCGAAGGCGGCGTTGAGAAAATCATCTCGCTGACGCTGTTGCCCGACGAACAGGCCATGCTCACAAAGTCGGTCGACAGCGTGCACGGCCTCATCGACGCCTGCAAGAAACTCGAACCGAAACTCGGTTGATCGCCAAAGGGGCGTGGGAAAAAAACTATGATCATTCCCACGCTCGACACGGCGCGACTGACGCTGCGTGCCTATCGTGAAGACGATGCCCCCGCAATTGCCGCACTTCACGGCGATCGCGAAGTCGTTCGCTTCATCAGTCCGGACGGTGAGCCTGAGGGTTCGCTCGCGGATGCGTGGGATCACATCGCTAAGCACACGGGGCACTGGCTGTTGAAGGCTTGCGGAAAATGGGCGGTCGTCGAAAAGACGACGCATCGCTTCGTCGGCCGCGTGGGATACCTCAATCCGCCTTATGAGTGGCCCGGCCTCGAACTTGGATGGACGTTCTGCCGAGATGTGTGGGGCATGGGCTATGCCACGGAGGCGGCGCACGTGGCGCTCAATTGGGGGTTCGAGAATTTACCTACCGACGAGATCATTTCCGCCATTCACCCCGACAACGCCGCCTCCATCCGCGTCGCCAAGCGTATCGGCGAACGCCACCTGCGCGAAGGCACAGTCTCCGGCAAACCTTGCCTGATCTACGGCATGTCCCGGAACGAATGGCGTGGCTCCGTGTCGGCCCGCACTTGATTTGCGGCGGAAGGCGCGGTCCGATAGGTCCCTGTCACAAATAGTGGACAAGCCGATGGACCTCGCCCTCTCGCCAGCCGACGAAAACTTCCATGTCGAGGTTCGCCGCTTCCTCGACGAGAAGCTGACGCGCGATTTGCGCGAAGCCGGCAATCGCACCGGCGGCGTACTCACGGATCCTCCCGCCACCGCCCAATGGCACAAGGCGTCCGTCGTTTGAAAATTCCCACGCTCACCGCGAACCGCTTCGTCCTGCGCGCCTTCCGCGAGGACGACGTCCCAGCCCTCACCGCCTTGCACAGCGATCCCGAAGTCATGCGCTACCTAAGGCCGGGGGGCGAGCCCGAGACGAGCCCGCGCAAGGCTTGGGACTACCTGGTCGTGCAGATGGGGCATTGGCTTTTGAAGGGCTACGGCAAATGGGCGATGGCCGACGCCGCGACGGACGAGTTGATCGGCCGCGTCGGCTACTTCGATGCGCCCTATGAATGGCCCGGCCTCGAGCTCGGCTGGACCATTTCGCGCCGTCTCTGGGGTCAGGGCTATGCCAGCGAGGCCGCGCGCCTGGCACTGAATTGGGGCTTCGAAATGCTGGATACGGACGAAATTATCAGCGCCATCAATCCCAAGAACGCGCCCTCGATCCGCATCGCGGAACGCTTGGGTGAAAAACCCGTCCGCGAGTTCGTCATGGGGGGCGACACCTACCGCATTTACGCCATCGCACGTGATGAATGGCACGCTCGCCAAGCCCGCACTTGATTTGCGTCCCAAGCCGCAGTCCGATAGGCCCTTGTCACAAATAGTGGACAAGCCGATGGACCTCGCCCTCTCGCCAACCGACGAAAACTTCCGCGCAGAGGTGCGCCGCTTCCTCGACGAGAAGCTGACCTCCGATCTGCGCGAAGCGGGAAAGCGCACCGGCGGCGTACTCACGGATCCGCCCGCCACCGCCAAATGGCACAAGGCTCTGTTCGAAAAGGGCTGGATCGCACCCGCCTGGCCGAAGGAATACGGTGGCCCCGGTTGGACCGAGATGCAGCGCTACATCTTCGCTTCCGAGTGCATGACCGCGCACGCCCCCATCCTCGCAAATTTCGGCACCCGCATGTGCGGTCCCGTGCTGATGAAATTCGGCAGCCCTGAACAAAAGGCATTTTACCTGCCGCGCATTCTCGCCGGCGATGACTATTGGTGTCAGGGCTATTCGGAGCCGGGTTCCGGCTCCGACCTCGCCTCGCTGCAAATGAAAGCGGTGCGCGACGGCGATCATTACGTTTTGAACGGCACGAAAATATGGACGACCCACGCCCATTTCGCCAATCGCATGTTCTGCCTCGTGCGCACGGCGCAAGGCACCAAGCCCCAAGAAGGCATCACGTTCTTGTTGCTCGAAACGAAAACACCCGGCTTCGAAGTGCGCCCCATCATCACCATGGCCGGCGATCACGAAGTCAACCAGTGCTTCTTCGACAATGTGCGCGTGCCGGTCGCCAACCGTGTCGGCGAGGAAGGGCAGGGCTGGACGATCGCGAAATACCTCCTCGAATTCGAACGCGGCAACGCCTATGCGGCGGCTCTGCAAGCGAAGTTCAAAGCGGTCAAGCAAGCCGCCGCCATCGAACGCCACGACGGCGCGGCGCTCGCCGCTGACGAACAGTTCGCGCGCAAGCTGGTCGAGATGGACATCGAGCTCCAGGGCCTGATGATGACCGAACACCGCGTCATGTCGCAGCTCGCTCAAGGTCAAAACCCCGGTCCCGCCTCATCCCTGCTCAAGGCCCGCGGCACGGAGATGTCGCAACGCCTGACCGAGCTTGGGATCGAAGCGCTTGCCTTCTATATTGCCCCCTTCGAACCCGAAGCGCGTAAACAAGGCGCCAACGTTAAGCCCGTCACCCCCGATCACGGCCTCGTCTTCATGCCGCAATATCTCAACACCCGCGCCGCCACGATCTACGGCGGCTCGTCCGAGGTTCAACGCAACATCATGTCGAAGCTGATCCTGGGCTTCTAAGTCATGTCGACCCGCAGTCAATGGCACGAAATCGAATTGGCCGTCACCCCTGTGGCGCTGTTCAATTTCTTGATCGCGATGAAACCCATCCGCGGCCGCTGGGGTTCGGTCAGCGCCGTCGCGATGGATCTCGACGGCGTCTACCTCGTCGCCTGGGGCCCGCGCGAGAACGATCCCGACTTCGTCGCCGGCACCAGGATGAAATCCTTCGAATCGCCGCGCCGCGTTCTGCTCGCCTATGATTATTGCCGCGGCAAGTCAGGCGCTTTGCCGTTTGGCGCCGGCATGTCGGCGGAGTTCACAATCCAGAAAACGCCCGCCGGCGCGCTCCTGCGCGTCACCCACGCCGGCATCCCGCAAGGCCCGGAAGCCGACGCCTATTTTCAAAGCGCCGGCGAAGGCTGGCGCTCGCTCTTGCAGGGCATCGGCACACTCCTCGCGCCGCCGCCACCGCCGCCGCCGCGCCGTTAGCGCCCCTCGAATATCGGCTCCCGCTTTTCGAAGAACGCCTTCACACCCTCGCGCACGTCCTGGCTTGGGTTCGACACCATCACCGATAGCGCTGCTTCGCCCAGCGACTGGTCGAGTGTTTGCGTGAGACCGCGCACCATCATCGCCTTCGCAAGCCGCACCGCCAACGGCGCACGCGCCGCAAGCTTACGCGCAAACGCCATCGTGCGCGCCTCAAGCTCGGCTGCCGGAACGACCTCGGTCACCAATCCCAACTCTTGTGCTGTCTTCGCGTCATAGGTTTCGGCCAGCATCGTCATCTTCAACGCACGATCGAGCCCCATGGTGCGCGGAAACAACCACGCACCGCCCTCATCCGGCAGCAACCCGAACCGGCCCGACGTGTCGCCCAGCTTCGCCGTGTCGGAAGCGATCCTGAAATCGCACGAAAGCGCCAGCGCCAAACCGCCGGCAACCGCAGGCCCGTTGATCATCGCAATCACCGGCGCGCCCGACACGTCGCCGCCCGCACAGAACCCGCGTCCCTCGCCGGTCAAAATCAACACGCGCAAACCGTCGTCGCGCAGATAGATCTCAAGCGCCCGCACCACCTCCTCGCACAACCGGGTCGTGTAAGCGTTCATCTGCTTGGGCCGCGCCAGCGTGATAAGCGCGATCGCCGGCTCCGCCCGCTCGAACCTGATGTCGTGATAGTCGCCGCCCATTGCGCACCTCCATGTTTGTGCGCTTAGCTTAAGCCACAAAGCCATTGGGAGAGAGTGCCATGACGGCATACGAAGACATCCTCTACACGGTGAAAGACAAAATCGCCGTCATCACGCTCAACCGCCCCGACAAGCTCAACGCCTGGACCGCGCCGATGCAGGCCAGCGTCAAGCGCGCCATCGTCGACGCCTCGAAAGACGACAACGTCCGCGTCATCCTCGTCACCGGCGCCGGCCGCGGCTTCTGCGCCGGCGCCGACATGGGAAATCTTCAGCAGATCAAGCCCGGCAAATGGGACGACCGCGAACTCGCACGCGCCGACAACGACGTGAAGGTGGAACCCTCAAATCTCGGCCCCGACGTCAGCGGCCATTACGGCGGCCGTTTCGGCTATTTGATGTCGATCAGAAAGCCGATCATCGCCGCCATCAACGGCCCCTGCGCCGGCATCGGCCTCGTTTTCACGCTCTATTGCGACCTGCGTTTCGCTTCTGCCGACGCCAAATTCACGACCGCCTTCGCGCAACGCGGCCTCATCGCCGAACACGGCATCTCGTGGCTCCTGCCGCGCCTCGTCGGCACAGCCCACGCGCTCGACCTTCTGTTCTCGGCGCGCAAGTTCACGGCCGACGAAGCCCAACGCATCGGCCTCGTCAACCGCGCCTTCGCGCCCGAACACTTCATGGCCAACGTCACGGAATACGCCCGTGGGCTCGCCGACACCGTTTCCCCGCGCGCCATGGCCGTCATGAAAGCGCAAGTGTGGAAGGCCCTCTACCAAGACCTCAACGACGCCATCGCTGTCGGCGACGCCGAAATGCAAAAAAGCTTCTCAACCGAAGACTTCAAAGAAGGCGTCGCCCACTTCGTCGAAAAGCGCCCCGCAAAATTCACGGGACGCTGACGCAAACCTTCGCCCCATTCCCGTCCTTTTTTCGCCACATTGAAACGGCGCGATAGGCCCTGGCTGAATCAATGGGGAGCGCTGCGCCATGGCATGGTTGTTGTTTCTGGTTTTCTTAGGCTACGCCGGCTACGAAAAACTGACCTCCGTCCCGCCCGACACGGTCGATAAGCCTTACATCATGGGCGCGGCTTTCATCCTCGCTGCGACGGCTGTCGTGCCGTTTTTCGTCTCCTACCTTCTCACGCGCGCCACCCAGCTGTCGGGCCGCACCCCGGCCATCATGATCGGCTTCATCTCCGCCATCACACTATCGGTCGTCGGTTACGGCTTGGTCTGGAAATACTACGGTGGCGTGGTCGGACTTGGGGGCCCGTTCGAAGAGGCGCTGAAACTCGGCCTCATCCCGGGTTTGGCCATGGGCGTAATTCTCGCCTTGGACAGCCTTTTGCGCCGCCGCGCCTAAACGCTTCACATCCCACCCACCTGTGTCGGCCGTCACCACGTGCGGCAGCGCGCCCTCGGGCCTGCGGCCGTTCATCTGGTGTACAGTCGCGGTCGTCTCGAATGAGGCGGTCCGATGGATGGGAGAGAACAAATGTCTGAGACCACCGCGCGCTCGGGCTCTCGTTGGCGCAATCTTTTGATCATGCTGCCGTTCTTTTTGCTGGGTGTCGCCGTGCCCGTTTATTTTTACGGCTTCTCCGGCAATGGCCCGCCGCAGGAAATCGCGGTTCAAGACACCTTGTCGCCGGCGCCGGCGGCAGAACCCGGCGAATACTCGCCTGGGTCGGAGCGCAGCTTCGAACGCTCGTCGCGCGATGTCGGTGTCGTGACCTTCGTCCGCCAATCGTTCGACGGCATCGTGGACACCTACGTATCGCCGGATGTTTCGCCGCTCATGATCAAGTTGGGAACGTTGGCCGCGCTCTTTGTCGGCGGCTTTGTGCTGCTGCGCGTGATCATTGGCCTGGTCACCGGCGTTCTGGGCGGCGTCATCGGCTTTCTCATCCACAAGGCGGCCGGTCCCATGTTCATGGGCTTTCTGGCGGTGGGCTCGACCTGGGGCATTCATCAAACGGTCGCGGAACAGTTCGGCCTCAGCTGGGCGGCAACCTCGGTTTCTCTAACCGCCGCCATCGCAACCCTATTCGCGCTTGCCGGCATTCGCGTTCGCGCCTGAGACGGCGGGGCCACGAGGCCCCGGCGTCTCCACCTGTTCCCGTTGCGTGACCCATTGGGCGTCGTTATACCAGCGAGCCCAAATCAGACGGCCGCGCGCGAACCCTTCACGCCGGTTATTTCAAAAACGATGCGTGCGCTATTTGGGGCGGCGCACGCTGCGCTCACTAAATCCGGGTCCACCTCATGAACATCCACGAATACCAAGCCAAGATCGTGCTGAAAGAATTTGGTGTGCCCGTCCCCCGCGGATTTCCGGCCTTCACCGTCGATGAGGCACTCAAGGCCGCAAACGACTTGGGCGGTCCGGTTTGGGTCGTGAAGTCGCAAATTCATGCGGGTGGCCGCGGCAAGGGCGGCGGCGTCAAGGTCGCGAAATCGATCGACGTCGTCAAATCCGAAGCGGCCCGTATGCTCGGCATGACGCTCGTCACCCATCAAACGGGCCCCGCCGGCCGCGTCGTTCGCCGCCTCTATATCGAAGAAGGCGCCGCCATCGCGCGCGAACTCTATTTCTCCATGCTCGTCGATCGCGACACCTCGCGCATCGCCTTCATCGCCTCCACCGAAGGCGGCATGGACATCGAAGAAGTTGCCCACAAGACGCCCGAAAAAATCCTCACGATCTTCATCGACCCGGTCACCGGCATCCAGCCCTTCCACGGCCGCCGCATCGCCAAAGCGCTGAACGTCACCGGCGACACCGCCAAGCAAATGGGCGCCGTGATCGACAAGCTCTACAAAGCCTTCGTCGCCAAGGACATGAGCCTGCTTGAAATCAATCCGCTGGTCATCACCGACAAGGGCGACGTCGTCTGCCTCGATGCCAAGATCAACTTCGACGACAACGCGCTTTACCGCCACAAAGACATCGAAGCGCTCCACGATCCCTTCGAACAAGACCCCGCCGAACTCGAAGCCGCGAAATTCGATCTGAACTTCATCAAGCTCGACGGTTCGATCGGTTGCCTCGTCAACGGCGCCGGCCTCGCCATGGCGACGATGGACATCATCAAGCTCTACGGCTCCAGCCCTGCGAACTTCCTCGACGTCGGCGGCGGCGCGACCAAGGAAAAAGTCACGGCGGCCTTCAAAATCCTGCTCAAAGACCCCTCCGTGAAGGGCATCCTGGTCAACATCTTCGGCGGCATTATGCGCTGCGATATCATCGCCGAAGGCATCATTGCCGCCGCGAAAGAGACCGGGCTCTCCATCCCGCTCGTCGCGCGTCTGTCCGGCACGAACGCCGACCTCGGCAAGAAATTGCTGTCGGAATCCGGCCTGGCGCTGATCCCCGCCGACGACCTCGCCCAAGCCGCCGAAAAAATCGTCAAGGCCATCAAAGCCGCGTGAGGAGTTCAGTGATGCGTTGTGCCGTCGCCGCATTGGCTTTCGTAACGCTTGCCGCCGCCGCGCAAGCAGCCCCCTTCGACGTCTATCGCGGCGCCTGCCTCGACACCGGCGCCGATCTCGGCAAGGTGCGTGCGCTCGCAACCTCGCAAAAATGGGCCTCCCTCACCGACGCCGAACGCGAACAATTTGCCCCCGGCAACCCGCGCGCCGTCGAAGGGTGGGCGATCGTGCAAAACGGCGCCCGCCACCTCGTTTCGATTTCCGGTTCGACCGCCGAAGGCGGCATGACGGGCGATCGCTCGGGCGCGAGAGTTGCGTCCTGCGGCGTGCTCACGCCGAAATCCGACGAAAAAGCGGTGGCCAAAGCCTACAGCGCCTATCTCAAGCGCCAGCCCAGCGAAGATCGCATCGAAGGACTGACGACCTATACCTGGTCGGTCCAAGAGGCATCGAACGTCACCTACCACTATCTGGTTAGCGGCACGAACGTTCCTGGTCTTTCGCTATCCGTCAGTTCAATTCGAAAATAGGATTTTGCATCTCACATGGCCGTCCTCGTCGACAAGAACACCAAAGTCATTTGCCAGGGTTTCACCGGCAACCAAGGCACGTTCCACTCGGAACAGGCGATCGCCTACGGCACCAAAATGGTCGGCGGCATCTCGCCCGGCAAAGGCGGCACCACGCATCTAAATCTGCCCGTCTATGACACGGTTGCGGAGGCGGTCGCAAAAACCGGTGCAACGGCAAGCGCGATCTACGTGCCACCGCCCTTCGCCGCCGACGCGATTTTGGAAGCGATCGACGCCGGCGTTGCGCTCGCGGTCTGCATCACCGAAGGCATTCCTGTCCTCGACATGGTCAAGGTCAAACGCGCGCTCCACGGCTCGAAAACCCGCCTCGTCGGCCCGAACTGCCCCGGCGTCATCACGCCCGGCGAATGCAAGATCGGCATCATGCCGGGCCACATCCACATGCGCGGCTCCGTCGGCATCGTCTCGCGCTCCGGCACCCTGACATATGAGGCAGTCGCGCAAACGACCGCCGCCAAGCTCGGCCAAACCACCTGCGTCGGCATCGGCGGCGATCCCGTCAACGGCACGAACTTCATCGACGTGCTCGAGATGTTTCTGGCCGATCCCGAAACGACGTCCATCATCATGATCGGTGAAATCGGCGGCTCCGCCGAAGAAGACGCCGCCGAATTCTTGAAGCGTTCGAAAGTGAAAAAACCGGTATGGCATCCCCCCACGCCAAAGACGACCGCACGAACGAGATCTTCGAAGCAACCTCATTCCTCAACGGCGCCAACGCCGGCTTCGTCGAAGACATGTACGCCCGCTTCCAAGCCGATCCGTCCTCGGTCGACGAAAGCTGGCGCACGTTTTTCGCAAGTATCGCTGAACGCATGATGGGTGAACGCCGTCCCTCATGGGCGCGCAAAGATTGGCCCGAACCAGCGGACGAAACGACACGCGCGCTGACCGCTGCGGCCCCTTACGCCAAAGCGGAACCGAAGGGCTCGAAGCCCGCACTGCGCGATTCAAACGTGCGCGAGCTGCAGCAAACGCTCGCTCAACGCGCCCCCGCGCTTACACCGGAAGAAGAGCGTCGCGCCGTTGTCGACACCATTCGCGCGACGCAAATGATCCGCGCCTATCGCGTGCGCGGCCATCTCGAAGCCGATCTCGATCCGCTGCGGCTTACTAAGCGCGCGCCCCATCCCGAACTACATCCCGAATCCTACGGCTTTGGCCCGAACGACCTCGACCGCCCGATCTTCATCGACGGCATGTTGGGGCTCGAGCGCGCGACGGTCCGCCAGATGCTCGACATCCTGCGCAAGACCTATTGCGACAATATCGGCATCCAGTTCATGCACATTGCCGAGCCGGAAGAAAAATCCTGGCTCCAGCAACGCGTCGAAGGCGCCGGCAAAGACATCACCTTCACGCCGGAAGGCAAAAAGGCGATCCTCT